>NZ_BAAHAR010000035.1:0-101008 GCF_054777395.1 Nocardiopsis oceani | reverse complement strand
AGCCGGGCGATGTGGGAGGTCGACATCGCCGGCTCCTTGGCCTTAGCGGCCACGATCCCGGCCTCCATCATCCGCCGAAACTCCCCGGCATCGGGGTGGCGGCCGGTGTTGCGCGCCTTGACCGCCCTCTCAGCGGCCCGGCACACCGCCACCGCCTCCCCGATCGACAACAACCCAGAGTCCAGGCCTTGGCGGGTGGCAGGAAGCTCCTGGGCGAAGAGTCGGCGGGCCAGCTCGGCGCGCCCGTTGGCCTCAACGGGGACCATGCCCACCGAGTGGATCAGCCAGTTCTGCACCGACCTTTGCCCACCGGCCTCCAACAGGGTGCCGGCTGCTTCCAGCTGGGTCAGGCGCAGCAGCATCGCGAGCTGGGCCTGTTCCATGTCCTCGCACACCTGCGAGATCACGTCCAGGACCTCACCAGCCGCACCCGCCGGAGGCACCTCCGCCATTTCCGAAGCGATGTTCTTCCGGGCAGCATCCATGGCGGAAACGGCGGGGGTATTGCCCGCCGTGTTCCCGCACTGCCCGAAAGAAGAAGTCATGCCCTAAGGATATCAATAACGCCCCGGAAAAGCACTAGCTCGGAGGATATAAAACTCTTACCCGGCCACCCCGGCCCGCCTTTCCTCCCTCCGGAACTAAGCCTTCCAGGAAAAGGGGGCCAACCCCCTGTTCGCATTCCTGGGCAAAGCGGGCAAATCCGCGCCCTCGTGGGAATGATCTTGCTACTAGGGTCAATCTCGGCGCCGAAATTGCTTCCGGTAGCAAGATCATCGGGGAATGGCCCACACGGAGGGGTTCGCCGCGCACATTGACCGGCCGCGACACCCGACCCGTCAACGCTCCGGCGGAGTGGCCCACCGGCCGAAGGCCGCGCTGTTCGTGGTCCGCCGCACACCTTGACCAGCCGCGACACCCCCAGCCGCCAACGCTCCGGCGGAGTGGCAGGCATCGGCCGCCAGGCCGACAGAATGAGCTTTTCGGGCGAAGCCCGAAATGGCTCGGACCTCAACCACGCGCCCCCTCTTTCCCGTAGCCGCCAACCCGCCGTCGTAGCGGAGCGTGTCAAGGTGGAGCGCCGTTGATGCGCGAAGCGCTCGATGGCGACGACCTTGACGCGCGTAGCGGAGACGGCCACAATCGGGCGGCGGGAAAGGAGGGAACCGTCAGCCGATAGAAAAACCCAGGCAGAAGACTACCCAAACCAAGAGTCACTCTACCCGGGCATCATTGTTTGAAGCTTTCGGCATCCTAAGGGTTGCCGGGTAGCCTCCGCCGGGGCAGGGTTGTTGCACATATGGCTAGTTACACATATGGCTTGTTGCACATATGGCGATGCTTCACAACCTGGCGATCCCGCTGCTGACGGAGTTGGAGATGAACAGCATCCCCGAGGCTGTGCGCCGGGTGTCCCACGAGGCCTTTACGCACCCTCTCGAACTTCTCAGGCTCCCCTGATCAGGGATAACATCTCCCTCGCCCGATTATGCAACAGCCCTGCGCAGGGACGGGCCCGGTAGCCACGCCAGAACGCTCCTGTGAGCGTCAGGCTCGGCCAGGGGCAGACGGTGCAGACAGCTCACGGCGTCGTTATTGGATCGCGCCGCCCTCATCGGCCACGATCACCGCAGGCCCGCCGATCTTCCTGCTCTAGTGCAGATCACCTTCCCGCCACCTGGGGCACCGGTGCGGTTACGGTCGCCCTGGGCTGGCACGGCGCCCCGCTCGTGGCCCCGGAACGGGTGCTTGGGCCACGCGGACCACGGGTACGGCCCGGAGTACCGTCGGCGCGGCCGACAGCGCGCTCGCGGGCTTCCCCACCCCCGGCCGACACCTCCCAAGGAATGACATGACCGAGCGCACCGTGGTCATCGGCTCCCTCCTCGGCCTGCACGCCCGACCCGCTGCCCTGTTCGTCAAGGCGGTCAACGAGACCGGCCTTCCCGTGATGGTTTCCCGCGAGGGCCACCGGCCGGTGGACGCGCGCAGCGTCCTCGCGGTGATGTCCATAGGCGCCGCCCACGGCCAGAGGGTCACTCTGATCTGCGACGAAGAGGGTTCGGAAGCGGCCCTGGACAACCTCGTGGAGATGCTCGCCAAGGAGCTCGACCCGAAGTAGGCGACGCGGGGAACCGGAGGCTTCCTCGGACACCCCGGTTCCCGGTCTCCAGTAGCCGACCCCTTACCGGCCCCCGGCTCGGGGACCGCGCGGTTCCCAAACGTCAGCCGAGGAGGCGGACGGCCTCCTCGCGCATCTGCACCTTGCGGACCTTGCCGGTGACCGTCATGGGGAACTCGTCCACGACGTGCACGTAGCGGGGGATCTTGAAGTGCGCGATCCGGCCCTCGCAGAAGGAGCGCAGCGCCTCGGCGGTGAGGGGTTCGGCGCCCTCGCGCATCCGGACCCAGACCATGAGCTCCTCGCCGTAGCGTTCGTCCGGAACACCGATGACCTGTGCGTCCAGCAGGTCCGGGTGGGTGTACAGCAGCTCCTCGACCTCGCGCGGGTAGATGTTCTCGCCCCCGCGGATCACCATGTCCTTGATCCGCCCGGTGATGCTCACGTAGCCGTCCCCGTCCATAACGGCGAGGTCGCCAGTGTGCATCCACCGGCCCGCGTCGACCGCCTCCGCGGTCTTGTCCGGCTGGTTCCAGTACCCGAGCATCACCGAGTAGCCGCGGGTGCACAGCTCGCCGGGTGTCCCGCGCGGGACTGTGACGCCCGTGCCCGGGTCGACGACCTTGACCTCCAGATGCGGCATGACCCGGCCGACGGTGGACACGCGCCTCTCGAGGGAGTCGTCCCGCCTGGTCTGGGTGCTCACCGGCGAGGTCTCGGTCATGCCGTAGCAGATGGAGACCTCGGACATCCCCATCCGTTCGATGACCTGGCGCATCACCTCGACAGGGCAGGGTGATCCGGCCATGATCCCGGTGCGCAGGGTGGAGAGGTCGTAGTCGTCGAAGTCGGGCAGCGCGAGCTCGGCGATGAACATGGCGGGGACCCCGTACAGCGAGGTGCAGCGCTCCGCCTGGACGGCCTCCAGCGACGTAACCGGGTCGAACCCGGGCCCGGGGATGACCATGCAGGCGCCGTGGCTGGTGGCGGCCAGGTTTCCCATCACCATGCCGAAGCAGTGGTAGAAGGGCACCGGGATGGCGATCCGGTCGGCCTCGGTGTATCCCAGCAGCTCACCGACAGAGAAGCCGTTGTTGAGGATGTTGTGGTGGGAAAGGGTCGCGCCCTTGGGGAATCCGGTCGTCCCGGACGTGTACTGGATGTTGATCGGGTCGTCCGGGGAGAGGGCTGCGCCGATCCCGGACAGCCGCGCCGGATCGCCCCGGTCCCCCGCTGACAGCAGTGACTCCCAGCCGGGGCCGTCGAAGAGCACCACCTCGCGCAGCTCGGGGCACTTGCCGCGCACCTCCTCGATCATCGCCGCGTAGTCGGAGGTCTTGAAGGAGGGCGCGGAGACCAGCACCGAGATGCCCGCCTGGTTGAGCACGTACTCCAGCTCGTGCGTGCGGTAGGCGGGATTGATGTTCACCAGGACCGCGCCGATCCTGGCCGTCGCGTACTGCACGAACACCCACTCGGCGCGGTTCGGTGCCCAGATACCGACCCGGTCGCCCTTGGCCACCCCGAGGTCGAGGAGGCCCAGCGCCACCCGGTCCACCTCGGCGCCGAAGTCCCGGTACGTCAGTCGGAGCCCGGAGGTCCGGTCGACCAGGGCATCGCGGTCGGGGTGGGCGGCGATCATGCGGGCCAGGTTGACGCCGATGGTGTCGCCGAGGAGAGGGGTCGTCGAGGTTCCGGAGGCGTAGCTGGGGACAGGGTCGGTCGTGCTCAAGTCCGTGCTCCTAGCTGTGCGTGGCAGAAGACCGCACGGTCGGCAGAGGCGTTCGGTCGCCGCCCCCGCCGGTCGTGTAATCCACCTCACAGCAAATCATGCGAGCCGAACCCGGCACATCGGCCGGCGGACATCTCCGAACGGGTGACCCGCACCCTCGGGGAGCATCCGGGCGGGGCGTTACTCCTTGACCCGGTGGACCCGGTGCGGTGCGGCTTGCGCGCGGGGCTTGACCACCAACAGGTCGATGTTGACGTGCGGGGGCCGGGTGACCGCCCACACGATGGTGTCGGCGACGTCCTCGGCGCTCAGCGGGTCGGGAACACCCGCGTACACGGACTCCGCCCTTTCCGCGTCGCCGCGCAGCCGGTTGAGGGAGAACTCCTCGGTCTTGACCATGCCGGGAGCCACCTCCAGCACCCGGACCGGCTCGCCCACCAGTTCCAGGCGCAGCGTGGCAGCAAGCGTGTGGGCACCGTGCTTGGCGGCCACGTAACCGCCGCCGCCCTCGTAGACCAGGTGCCCGGCGATGGAGGACACGATCAGGACGGTCCCGTCTCCACTCTCGGTGAGCTTGGGCAGCAGGGCCTGGGTCATGTTGAGCACGCCCAGGACGTTGACCTCGTACATCCGGCGCCAGTCGGCGGGGTCTGCGGTGGCGACGGTCTCGGTGCCGATCGCTCCGCCCGCGTTGTTCACGAGTACGTCGCAGGAGCCCAGGGCCCCGGCGAAGGCGTCGACCTCGGCGCGGTCGGTGACGTCGAGGACCTGGGCGCGGGCGCTGTGGCCCTCCTTGGAGATTTCCTCGGCCAGCGCTTCGATCCGTTCGGCGCGGCGGGCGACCAGGACCACGTCGTAGCCCTGGGCGGCGAGCCCCCGCGCGGTGGCGGCACCGATCCCGCTGCTCGCTCCGGTGACGACCGCGGTCGCTGTCATGTGGTTCCTCCCAAGGTCGGTTGTCGCGCCGAGCGTATCCCGGCGGGCTGGTTCGGGGCCGGCGCGGGCCGTAGGGGCGGGGCCGGCGCGGGCCGTAGGGGCGGGGCCGGCGCGGGCCGAATGTGCGAGTCCAGCGGGGCCGCGGGGGACACCAAGGGGACCCAGGAGATTCACCGATAGGAAACGTTGTGTTTTCTAAAGCGCCGGGTTAGCCTTTAGAGAACTGTTCGTTCTCTAAAGGGTTGGGGAGTGTGATGGCCGGCAAACAGACGTCGTTGGCGCTGACCCTGCCCGGGCTGCTGCTGGTGATGGTGCTGGCCCCGCTGGACCAGACCTCGGTCGCCCCCGCCCTGCCGGAGATCGCGGGGGAGCTCGGCGGGCTGGACCAGATGCCCGCCGTCATCACCGCCTACCTCGTGGCCGCCACCGCGGTACTGCCGGTCTACGGCAGGCTCGGTGACCGCTTCGGCCGCAAACCGCTGCTCCTGGCCGCCCTGGTGCTCTTCGTCCTCGGCGCGCTGCTGTGCACGCTGGCCACCTCCTTCCCGCTCTTCGTCGGCGCCCGCGTACTGCAGGGCGTGGGCGGTGGCGGTCTGATGATCGGGGCCCAGGCCACCGTCGGCGAGATCGTGAGCCCCCGTGAGCGCGGCCGCTACCTGGGACTGTTCGGTGCCGCCTACGTGCTACCCGCCGTGGGCGGCCCCCTGCTCGGCGGGGTGATGGTCGACCTACTCTCCTGGCGCTGGATCTTCGCCATCCACGTGCCGCTCGGCGCGGTCGCCTTCGTGGCCCTCGCCCTGACCCTCCACCTGCCCAGGCCGCACAACCGCCAGCCGGTCGACCTGTTCGGCGCCGCCGCGCTGGCCGCGACCGTGGTCGGCACCGTGCTCCTGGCCGACCTGCTGGCCGGGGGCGGGCAGCGGCCGGGGTGGGTGGTCCCGGTGCTGGCCGGGGCCACCGCCGCCGCGCTGGTGCTCTGGCTGGTCTCGGCCCGATACGCCCGGGATCCCGTGCTACCGCTGCGCCTGCTGCGCCAGCGGGGGTTCACCGTCCCGGTCCTGCTCAGCTTCACCGTGGGCTTCGCCCTCTTCGGCACTCTGACCTACATGCCCGCCTTTGCCCAGATGGGGCTGGGCACCACCGCCACCGAGGCGGGCTTCCTGGTGACCTCGTTGATGGCGGGGGCCCTGGTCACCATGACCGTCTCAGGGCGGCTGATCACCAGGAGCGGCCGGTACCGACGGTACCCGATCAGCGGTACCGCGCTGATGGCCGCGGGCGCCCTGCTGCTCGGCCTGTTCGGCGACGAGTGGGGTGTTCCGGGGCTGGTGGCGATGCTCTTCCTGATCGGCCTCGGGGTCGGGATGGTCATGCAGGTGGTGATGCTGGCCGCGCAGAACGCCACCGACCCGTCCGACCTCGGGGTGGTGACCTCCTCGGTGCTCTTCCTGCGCCAGGTGGGCGCCAGTGTCGGCGTCGCCCTGATGGGCGCTCTGATCACCCGTTCCTTCGCCGACCGGGTCCCCGCCGAGGCCGCGGACCTCGACGCCCTCACACCGGAGGCGATCGCCGCTCTGCCAGCGCACAGCAGGGAGCTGGTGGAGGCCGCCTTCGGCGCCGCCGTCCCCGCGGCGGTCCTGACCGTGGCCCCACTGCTGGTGGTGGCCTTCCTGCTGGCCCTGGCCCTGCCCGCGATACCCCTGCGCACCAAGGCGCAGACCGAACTCGACCGGGAGCACCGATGACCTCAACTGCCGCTATCCACAGCCCGCCGGTCGCCCCGTTGGCGACGTTCGGCGCGCAGGACCTGGCCACCGTCGGCGGCAAGGCCGCCAATCTGGGAGAACTGCTGCGCGCCGGGCTGCCGGTGCCGGAGGGGTTCGTCGTGACCACCGGGGCCTACGCCGCCGTCGCCGATTCCGCGGGGCTGGCCGATCTGCTCACCTCCGCGGAGGCGGACGGGCCGGAGTGGGATCCCGCCGAGCTCCGTGCCGCGGTGGTCGGTGCCGACCTGCCCGAAGGGCTGCGCGAGGCGGTTACGGCCGCGTACGAGCGGCTGGGTAAGGACGTCCCGGTGGCGGTGCGCTCCAGCGCCACAGCTGAGGACCTGCCCGGGGCGGCTTTCGCCGGGCAGCAGGACACCTACCTGAACGTGGTCGGGGCCGAGGCCCTGGTGGACGCGGTGCGCCACTGCTGGGCCTCGCTGTGGACCGACCGGGCGGTGGCCTACCGGCGGGAGCGCTCGGTGGACCAGGCCGACGTGCGGATCGCCGTGGTCGTCCAGGTGATGGTCGACTCCGAGGTGGCCGGGGTGATGTTCACCGCCGACCCGGTGAGCGGGGCACGCGACCGGACCGTCGTGGACGCCGGGTCCGGGCTGGGCGAGGCGGTGGTGTCCGGCCTGGTCACCCCCGACCACTACCTGTTGGACGAGCGCGGACAGGTCGTGGAGTGGACCCCGGGGCGGGGCGAGGTGGTGGTCCGTTCGGTCGCGGGCGGCGGGGTCAGGGAGGAGCACGGTGCCGAATCAGGCGGGACCGGTACGGGTTCGCGGGCTCCGCTGCTCTCCGAGGCGCAGCTGACGGTACTGGCCGCGCACGCGAGGACCGTCGAGGAGCACTTCGGCCGCCCGCAGGACATCGAGTGGGCGCTCTCGGACGGGCGCTTCCGGATCGTGCAGGCCCGGCCGATGACCGCGCTACCACCGCCCTCCGCCCCGCTCAACCGGCGCGAACGCCTCCAGGGGGCGATCCTCATGGAGTACCTCCCGGTCCGCCCCTACCCCATGGACGTGAGCACCTGGCTGGGGCACGGTCCGACCGAGATGATGCGGGAGATCACCGAGTACTACGGCCTCCGGGGCGCCTTCGCGAACTTCCTCCGCGAGGAGGACGGGGTGGTCGTCCAGATCGTCCCGCCCTCACCGCGCCCGGCGCCGAAGGCGGTACTCACCCCCTGGAAGCTGATACGCAAGGCCCGTCGGTTCCGACCGGCCGACTGGGCCGAAGACCCCCGGCTCGCGGAACTCGTCGCCGAGGCCGACGCTCTGGACGCCCTGGACCTGTCCGCCCTGACCTGGGCGGAACTGACTGCGGTCCCCGGCCGGGCGCTGGCCCTGATGGATACCTGCCGTGATCTGCGGATCGACTACCTGCCCGGCAGCGGCCTCGCCCTGGCCCGAATGGCGCTGGCCACCAGGCTCCTGGGCCGCGGGAAGCTGATCGCCGACCTGCTCGGCGGGGCCCGGACCCGGACCGAGGACTCGAACGAGGCGCTGCAGGCGCTGACCGACCTGGCCCGTACCGAACCCCGGCTGCACGAGCTGGTCACCGAGCACGAACCCGACGAGGTGCTGCGCGCGCTGGGAGGGGACACCGGCACCGGGTCGGCCGACTTCCGCGCCGCCCTCGACGGTTTCCTGCGCGAGTACGGGCGCCGGGAGACCACGTCCCCGCTGCTGGTCAGCGCGCCCACCCTGGTCGAGTCACCCGAGGTGGTGCTGGGCCTGGTGCGCTCCCTGCTCGATCAGCCCGAGGCGGCTGAGCAGGAACGGGGCGCCGCGTCCAGGTCCGCGGAGGCGCTGGAGCGCCTGCTCGAACACCCTCTGCTGCGGGGCCGCCGCGCACGCGCCCGGATCGAACGCTGGTTGCGGGCGGCACAGGGCGGCGTGGCCTTCCGCGAGGATTCCCACTTCTACTTCACCGCGATGCTCCCGGCGCTGCGCCGCTCCCTGCTGGAGATCGGCGAGCGGCTCCGGCGGGCGGGGGTGCTGACGGCGGGCTTCGACGTCTTCCACCTGCGCATGGCGGAGGTGGAAGAGGTCGAGGACGCCGAGACGATCCCCGAGGCCCAGGCCGAGCGGCTGCGCTCCCTGGTGCGGCAGCGGGCGGCCAAGCGCGCCGAGCTGGCCGGGGTGCGGCTGCTCGACCCGGCCCGGGTCTACCCGCGCGAGGCCGACGGCGACGCGCTGGTCACCGGTTCCCCCGCCAGCTCGGGAACGGTCACCGGAACGGTCCGGATCATCCGCGGGGCGGAGGACTTCCACCGGCTCGGGGAGGGGGACGTCCTGGTCTGTCCGTACACCAACCCGGCCTGGACCCCGCTGTTCCAGCGGGCCGCCGCGGTGGTGGTGGATTCGGGGGCGATCGCCTCACACGCGGCGATCGTGGCCCGCGAGTACGGCCTCCCAGCGGTGATGGGTACCGGCACCGGCACGTCCGTGCTCACCGAAGGGGCGAGGGTCACGGTGGACGGCGGGGTCGGCCGCGTCACCCCGGCTCCATAGGATGCGGTCATGTCCGCCGAGAACACCGACCACCGCAAACGCCCCCGACGCCGAGGGGAGGCACTGGTCAGCGCCATCCTCGAAGCCACCATCGAGGAGCTGCGGGAGCACGGCTACGCGGCGCTGACCATGGAGGGTGTCGCCGAGCGGGCCAAGGCGAGCAAGGCTTCCCTGTACCGGCGCTGGAACTCCCGAGCCGAACTGGTGATGGACGCGGTCTACCACCTGCTTCCCGACCCGTCCGAGATCCCGGACACCGGGAGTCTGCGGGGTGACCTGCTGGCGGTGCTCCGCCAGACCGCCGCGATGCTCGACAGCCCCGCCGGAACGGCGCTGCGCGGACTGCTCGGTGAGACCCTGCCCTACCCGGACCACGCCGAAGAGGTCCGCGCCCGTTCGCGGGGGATGAGCCGGCAGATGATGGCGGAGGTCGCGCGAAGGGCCGTGGAGCGGGGCGAGATCCCGCCCGAGGCGGTGGTGGGCCCGCGGCTGGACGTCGGACAGTCGCTGCTGCGCAACCACTTCCTGTTCCAACTGGAGCCCATTCCCGACGGCATGGTCGTCGAGGTCGTGGACACGGTCCTGGTGCCGCTGTTCCACACCGTGCCGTACGAGGCGGGCGTGCACGGAGATCAGCAGGAGGTTCAGGGCCGGGCGGACCACATGCCCTAGGCAGCCGGACCGGTGCGGCGGTGCGCCGGTTGAGCTTCTGGCCGGGCGCGATGGCCGTTCCGGCCGGGCTCCTGACCCTGTGCGGTCAGAAAACACGTGGAGTGACGAGGCAGCGTGCTGTTACCGTCGGCGCACTCCACTCCACCGGCCCTGTTCGCGGTTGCGGTCACGGGCCCTTCGGGCAAGGACAGCCATGGCACCACCCCCCGCCGCCGACCGCCCCCCACCAGGCGATCCCCCGCCCTCGGACCGCGCCAAGGTCCCGCTGCTCGCCCGCCTCAGCGTCTATACGATGCTCAGCACCCTGTCCGATTTCGCATTCGGCGCGGTCTTCGTCACCGTGATCATCGCGCGCGGCGCCGACCCTTGGGCCGTGGGCATGGTCATCGCGGGCGGCCAGGTGATCGGGCTGCTCATGGAAGCGCCCAGCGGTGCCCTGGGTGACCGGTTCGGCCACCGCCGCCTGCTCTGGACCGGGCTCATGGTGTGGGGTGCGGGATTCGTGACCCTCGGGTCCGTCGACGGCCTCGCGCTCACCCTGGTGGGCATGTGCCTGGGCCACATCGGCGCGTCACTGAAGTCCGGCACCCTGAGCGCGATCCTGATCAACCGGATCGGGGACCATGAGCGGAACACCCGGATCTCCCGCGTCGTCCGGGTCGGCGCGGTGTCCGCCCGGGCGGGCTCGGTCCTGGGTGCGGCGTCGGTGATGGTCGCGGGGACGTGGCTGTCGGCAGATGCCCTGATCGCCGCGGGCGGCGTGCTGGTGCTGGTTCTGGCCGTCCTCGTACCGGTGTGCTTCCCAGCCACGCCGGGGCAGCCTGACCGGCGCATCGGCACCATCGTCCTGGAGTCAGTGCTCTTGGTGGCCACCCGCCGGTTCGTCCCCCAGGTGGCGCTGGCGGTGTCCCTGATGGTGGCGACGATGCTCCTGGTCGTTGCGTGGCAGCCGCTGCTGCTGGCCCAGTACGGCGACGAAGACGTGCGCCGGAACGGCCTGTTCATGCTGCTGATGACCGTGTCGCTGACCGCTGGAGCGTTCTGCTCGCGGTGGGTGGACCAGACCCGACCCCAGGTGTGGGGCCCGGTGGTCTCGACGGGGATCGGGCTGCCGTTGGTACTGATGGCGTACGAGGTGGTCCCGCTGTGGGCCGGACTGATGGCTGCGGAGTTCCTCATCGGTATGGGCGGGGTCCTGAGCGGGCAGTGGTGCCAGCAGATGTTCACGGACGCCAACCGGAACACGATGTTCTCGGCGGTGACGGTGGTGGGTCTGCTCGGCGGTGCCCTCACCACGAGTGCGTTCGGCTGGTTGTGGGAGGTGTGGAGCATCCCCCTGGCCGTGTCCTCCCTGGGGGCGGTCGCCCTGGTCTTGGCTGTAGCCGCCCTCGTGCTCGCCCGCTGCTTCCCTGAGTCGGCGGACTTCACGTGGGCGGCGCGGCAGAACGAGGCGGCCCGGAGGGCCGCCGACGAACCCGGAGAGCAATCCCCCGACCGGCCCGGGGAACAGCCCGGCGAACGGGTCCAAGACCTGCCCGGAGAGAAGGCGTAAGGCGGCCCGCGGTCGTGGGAGCGCCACCTGTTAGCCTTCGATCCGGTTGACGTGGGTACCGGTTGACGCAGGGGAAGTGAGTGACTATGGAGCTGTCCGAACTCCTTCGGGAGCGCCCGATCCTCCAGGCTCCGATGGCTGGCGGCGCGTCCACACCAGCGCTGGTCTCCGCGGTGGAGAGTGCGGGCGGCCTGGGGTCGCTCGCCGCCGGATACCTCACCGCGGACGCCGTCTCCGAGCAGGTCCGCGCGGTCCAGGACCAGGGCACGAGTGCCTTCGGGGTGAACCTGTTCGTGCCCGGCCCCAGCACCGCCGGCACCGCCGCGGTGGACGCCTACCGGGCGGAGCTGGCCCCGGACGCGCGGCGCTACGAGGTGGAGGTCGGCCCGGCCCGCTACGACGACGACTCCTGGGACGCCAAGCTCGACGTCCTGACGGCCGCCGCCGTCCCACTCGTGAGCTTCACGTTCGGCTGCCCCTCCGGCGAGGTCCTGGAACGCCTCCGTGCGACGGGGTCGGCCACGGTCGTCACCGCCACCACCGTCGACGAGGCCCGCACCGCCGTGGCCCGAGGCGCCTCCGGCCTGTGTGTCCAAGGTCTGGAAGCGGGCGGCCACCGCGCTACCTTCGACCCCGCCCGCGGCGACGACCGTCCGCTCCTGGAGGTCCTCCCCGACGTCGTGGCCGCCGTCGATGTCCCCGTCATCGCCGCCGGCGGGATCATGACCGGTGCGGACATCGCCGCAGCCCTGAACGCCGGGGCGGCCGCGGTCCAGCTGGGCACCGCCTTCCTCCGGTGCCCGGAGAGCGGGGCCCAACCCCTGCACAAGGCCGCACTCGCCGACCCCGCCTTCACCGAGACCTCCCTGACGCTGGCCTTCACCGGCCGTCCGGCACGCGGGCTGACCAACCGCTTCATGACCGAACACCGGGATGCCCCTTCGGCGTACCCCGAGGTCCACCACATGACCAAGCCCCTGCGCGCCGCCGCGGCCCGCGCCGCCGACCCCGAGGGCATGGCCCTGTGGGCGGGCACCGGTTTCCGCGCTTCCCGGGAGCTGCCCGCCGCCGCCCTGGTCGCCGAGCTGCGCGCCGAGGCCGTCAAGGAGGGTGCGCGCCTCTAGCGGCACAGGGGCGTCGGCCGTCCTGTCAGGGCAGGGCGGGCCCGCGCATCTCGGGGACGGGGCGCTATAGGTTCGGATGCGTGACGCTTCGACTGTCCTACCTCGACACCCACGTGGACGTCCGTGTCGGCCCCGGCGCGGACCTCACCGAGACCCTGCGTTTCCTGGGCAGCCACGTCACCACGGAGGGCCACGCCTTCTCCCCGTACAGCAAGTACGCGGTGGATCCGGTGCGGTTCCGGAAGCGTTTCCCCTCTGCCGCTCCGGGCCTGCGCGTCCCGGTGCGGTCGGTGCTGTATCCCCGGATCGGGCCCGGCCCCACCCGCCTCACCCCGCTCGCGCCTGACCCGTCCGCCCTCGCCGCCAACACCGAGTCGGCCTTCGACGGGCCTCTCTGGCACACCTTCGTCCCGGACCTGCGGGACCGGTGGTCGGAGTCGCGGGCGGAGATCCTGCGTGGCCTCTCCGTAGCCCCTGCTCAGGGGCTCACCGGAGGGGGCGACCTCGCGCACCTCCCCCTCCCCTGAATCTCCCACCGGAAAGGTCCGCCCATGGACGCCGTTCGGGCGTACGCGCACAACTCCTCCTCGATGTGGCGGTACCTGCGCTCCGGCCGGGCCGAGGCACGGCGCCACGGGAACGCGGACGTCCTGCTCGGCGGGGAGGAGGTCCGGGTGAACGTGGTCGACCCGACGTCCGAGCTGCCGCCGGAAGCTCTGGAAGCCCTGCGCCTCCCGGGCTCCGTGGCGTTGGAGGACCCCTACGCGCAGCTCGAAGTCCCCGGTTTCGAACGCGCCGCCTGGCCGGTCCTGCACCGCGACCGGTCCCTCCCGACGCCGACCGCAAAACACGAGGTGGTCCGCGTCGGGGACCCCGCCGACCTCGCGGTAGCGGAGCACACGATCGTGTTCGGCTTCCCCCTCCCCCGCCGCCAGCCGGACCTCCTCCTGCCCGCCGGCTTCCTGGACGTTCCCGGTTTCGACGCCTGGCTGGTCCGACGCGACGGCGACCCGGCCGCCGCCTGCCTGACCCTGGACGACGGGAACGTCGTGTGCGTGTTCTGGCTGGCCACGCTCCCCGGGCACCGATCCCGGGGTGTCGGCCGCTCCGTCATGGCCGCGGTCATCGCTGCACACCCCGAACGCAACGTTGTCCTGGTGGCCTCCGCCGACGGGCGGCCGCTCTACGACTCGATGGGCTTCACGCACGAGGGCACCGGGGCCTTCCACACCCGCCCGGCACACAGCCGAAAGTGTCATCAGCGGGCGCTGATGCGGATGTAGCGGTTGAGGGCCAGGGGCGCGAAGACGGCGATGATGGCGGCCGAGGACAGCACCGCGTAGAGCACCGGGTTCTCCGCCGGCCAGCCGGTGGGCTGGGCCAGTCCCGCGGGGGGCGCGTTGCCGAACAGCTCCCGGGCGGCGGAGGCCACGGCCGTGACCGGGTTCCACTCGGCGACCACGCGCAGCGGGGCGGGCATCGCCTCGATGGACACGAAGGCGCCCGACACGAAGGCGACCGGGAAGAGCCAGACCAGGCCCAGGCTCTGGGCGACTTCGACGCTGCGGGCGGTCAGGGCGATGAAGGCGCCGATCCAGGAGGTCGCGAAGGCGAAGAACAGCAGCACCGCGACGCCGAGGAACACCTCGCCCGCGCCCGTGGTGACGCGCCAGCCGATGGCGAGGCCGACGAGTGCGGTGACCAGCAGGGAGAGGGAGCTGGTGGCCAGGTCCGAGATCGTCCGGCCCAGGATGACCGCGATCCGGGACATGGGCAGCGACCGGTAGCGGTCGACGATGCCCTTCTGGAGGTCGTTGGCCAGACCGACCGCGGTGAAGGACGAGTTGAACAGCAGGGTCTGCGCGAAGATCCCGCCGATCAGGAATTCGCGGTACTCCGCTCCGCCCAGGCTGCCCCCGAAGACGAAGGCGAGCAGCAGCACGAACATCACCGGCTGGATCACGCCGGAGACCATGGAACCCGGGGTCCTGAGGACGTTGAGCAGGTTGCGGTGGGCGACCACTCCGCTGTCGGACACCGATCTGATGAGCGTGTTCACCGCGGGCCTCCGCCGAGTGGGGCGGGTTCGGCCGCCGGTTCGTCCTGCTCGCCCTGTCCGGTGAGTTCCAGGAACACCTCGTCCAGGGTGGGGCGGCGCAGCGCCACCTCCACGACGGGGACGCCGCCGCGTTCCAGCGCGGCGAGCGCACGGGTCAGTGCCCCTTGGCCCTCGGATGTGGCCACGGACAGGCGGCGGGCGCCGCGGTCCGCCTCGGGCGGACCGCTGCCGTAGTCGGCGACGATTGCGGCAGCCGGGTCGAGGTCCACGGCGTCGGCGAGGACGAAGTCCATCCTCGACACCCCCATGTGTTCCTTGAGCGCGTCGGAACTGCCCCGGGCGATCACGGTCCCCTTGTCGATGACGACGATCGTGTCCGAGAGCTGGTCGGCCTCCTCCAGGTACTGGGTGGTCAGGAGGACGGTGGTGCCGTCTTCGACCAGGTTGGAGACGATGTCCCAGGTGTCCATCCGCCCGCGCGGGTCCAGGCCTGTGGTGGGTTCGTCGAGGACGACCACCTCCGGCCGGGCCACCAGGGCCCCGGCCAGGTCCAAGCGGCGCCGCATACCGCCCGAGTAGGCACCCGAACGCTGGCCGGCCACGTCGGAGAGCCGGAAGCGGCGCAGCAGTTCGCGGGCGCGTTCGGCGGCCTGCTTGCGGTTCATCCCGTACAGGCGGCCCACCATGCGCAGGTTTTCGAAGCCGGTGAGCTTCTCGTCCACGGCCGCGTACTGGCCGGAGAGCCCGATACTGCGGCGGACCGCTCCGGGCTCGGTCACGACGTCGTGCCCGGCGACGCGGACGCGTCCGCTGTCGGGGCGGAGCAGGGTGGTGAGCACGCGGACCGTGGTGGTCTTCCCGGCTCCGTTGGGTCCGAGAAGGCCCAGGACGTGGCCGCGCGGCACCCGGAGGTCGATCTCCCGGAGCGCCCGGTGCTTTCCGAAGGACTTGCTCAGGCCCTCGACGTCGATGACATGGTCTTCGGGGTCCACGTCACTCCCTTCGCGGTCGGTGGCCCGGTCGGCCGGTGCGGCCGACCGACCGGGCCGGGGCGGTCAGGCGGCGTCGAGCTGGCGGACCCGGTGGGGCCGCATGTCCGTCCAGTTGGCGTCGATGTAGGCGAGGCACTCCTGGCGCTCGTCCGGGCCGTGGCGTACGACCCACCCGGCCGGGACCGGTACGAAGGCGGGCCACAGGGAGTGCTGGTCCTCGTCGTTGACCAGGACGAGGAAGGTGGAGTCGGTGTCGTCGAACGGGTTCTGCATGGCTGGTTCCTTCTGCTCTTTGACTGGTGTTCTGGCGAAATGTGGCTGAGGTGGCCGAGGGCTCAGGTGCGGCCGCGGCCGGGTGGCTCCGGCCGGATGGTTCAGGCTCGGCTGGTGAGGGGCCGGGCCAACCGGTCGGCGACCACGGGACCGATCACCGACAGCGGCTCCGGTCTGGCCATGAGCGCGTGGGTGCAGTCCACGTCGTGGTCGTCGATCCGGCCGTCGACGAAGGGGCGCCACCGCTCCGGGAGCGGGGCACCGGGGACGCTGTCGAGGGCCGCGGTGAAGAAGAGGACGTCCCCGTCGAAGACCGGGGGCCGCCCGTGGCGCAGCAGCGACACCTGCTGGTCGAAGGCGCGGAGCATGGCGTCGACCGTCTCCTCCGAAAGCGCGCCCAAGGGGTCGCCGTTCCGGCGGAAGACCTCCAGGGCGTCCCGGGCCGCGGGCGACGCGGGGAGCTCCCCGCTCTCCCGCACGTAGCCCAGGGCCCGGAGCAGCGCGGTGAGGACCTCGCCGTCGTCGGCGAAGTCCGCCTCGGCGTCCTGCCCGAACGGGTGCGAGTCCAGCAAAGCGAGTGTGGCCACCTCGTCGCCGCTCTCCTGGAGGTGGTCGGCGAGCGCGTGTGCGATGTTGCCGCCGAAGGACCAGCCCAGCAGGTGGTAGGGCCCCTCGGGCTGGATCTCGCGGATGCGGGCGGCGTAGTCCTCGGTCAGTGCCTTCAGGTCCGGTGCTTGGTCCGTGTCCGGGTCGCCGGGGGCGAGTCCCGGGGCCTGGAGGCCGTAGACGGGGTGGTCGGCGCCGACGTGCCGAGCCAGCCCCGAGTAGGACCAGGCCAGTCCCCCGGCAGGGTGCACGCAGAACAGCGGTGCGCCCTCACCGGTGGCGCGGATCGGCAGGATCCGGCCGAGCCCGCTCCTCGCGGCTCCGCCCTCGGCGCCGTCCGGGCCGTCCGGATCGTCCAGGCCGTCGGCGGCCCCGATGAGCCCGGCGACCGTGGGGTTCTGGAAGAGCATGGGGACGGTGACCTCCCGTCCCAGGGCCGTACTGGCCCTGCCCACGAGGCGCGCCGCCAGCAGGGAGTGGCCGCCCAGTTCGAAGAACCCGTCGTGGACGCCGACCTTCGGCAGGTCCAGGACCTCCGCGAACAGCGCGCACAGCCGGGCCTCGCGGCGGGTCTCGGGGATCCCGGTCACTTGGGGGGCGTGGTCCGCGGGGTCGGGCAGGGCGGCGTGGTCCACCTTCCCGTTCACGGTCAGCGGCACGGACTCCAGGCGGACGAAGACCGCGGGGACCATGTACTCGGGCAGCTGGGCGCCGAGGTGTCGGCGCAGTTCCGCGTCGGTGGGGCCGGGCCGTTGGCGCGGCACGGGGTAGGCCACGAGCCTGGCGTCCCCGCTCGCCGTGCGGCGCACCAGGACCGCGGCCTCGGCGACGTCGGGGTGGTCGACCAGGTGCGCCTTGACCTCCCCGGGCTCGATGCGGAAGCCGCGGAGCTTGACCTGGTCGTCGGCGCGGCCGACGAAGTCCAGGGTGCCGTCGGAGCGCCACCGCACCAGGTCGCCGGTGCGGTACATGCGCCCGCCGGAGGCGGTGAAGGGGTCCGCGACGAACCGCTCGCCCGTCATACCGGGTCGGCTGCGGTAGCCGCGCGCCAGCCCGGCCCCGGCGATGTACAGCTCGCCGAGGGCACCCACGGGCGCGGGCTGGAGCCCGTTGTCCAGGACGTAGACCCGGATGTTGCCGACCGGTCTGCCGATGGTGGGTCCCGCCTCGCCGCCGATCCCGGCGACGACGGCGTCCACCGTGGTCTCGGTGGGCCCGTAGAAGTTGTAGGCGCGCACGCCGGGGCGTCGGCTCAGCGTCTCCCAGAGGTCGGTGTCCACCGCCTCTCCGCCCAGCGCCACAACCGAGAGCGCGTCCGCGTGGTCGAGCACCCCCTCGGCGATGAGCCTGCGGGCGTAGCTGGGTGTGGTCTCGATGGTGTCCACCCCGTTGCGGCCGAGGTAGTCGGCCAGACCGGAGGGGTTCCGGCGCACGTCGTCCTCGACCATGTGGAGTTCGTGGCCGCCGACCAGCCAGAGGACCGGGTCCCAGGAGGCGTCGAAGGCCACGCCCGCGGTGTGCGCGACGCGGAGCCTGCGGCCCAGTTCCTCGCTTACCGGGGCGAAGAGCTCCTCCCGGTGGCTCAGGAACAGGTTGACCAGGGATCCGTGCTCGACCTCGACGCCCTTGGGGCGGCCGGTGGAACCGGAGGTGTAGATGACGTACACCACGTCGGAGGCGGAGAGCGGACGGACGCGCTCGCGGTCGGTCGGGGCGCCCGCGGTGGCGCAGTGGCAGTTCCCGTGCCGGTCCGCGAGGGTGTCCACCTCCAGGACCTCGGTCCCGCCCGCGGTCCGGGGTGTGAGTGCGGGCCGGTGCGCGAGTGCTGCGTCGGTGAGCACGAGCCGCGGTTCGGCGTCCTCGACCATGGCGGCCAGCCGCTCGTCGGGGTGGTCCGCGTCCAAGGGGAGGTAGGCGGCCCCGCTCTTGAGGACGGCGAGGAGGCTCACCACGGTCTCGACCGATCTCGGGAGCAGGACGGCGACCACGTCGCCGGGTCCGTTCCCGAGGTTGACCAGTGAGCGCGCGAGGCAGTTGGCCCGCCGGTCGAGAGCGGCGAAGCTGAGCCGCTCCCCTCCGCACACCAGGGCGGTGGCGTCGGGGGTGCGCCGGACCTGGTCCTCGAACAGCTCCACGACGGTCTCGGCCGGGAGCTCCCGGCTGCGGCCCCGGCCGTCGGAGAGCAGGCCCGCCCGCTCGTCGCCGGAGAGGATGTCCAGCCGTCCCAGCGGGGTCTCGGGGGCCCGGGTGGCCGCGTCCAGCAGCCGCACGTACCGCTCGACGAGGAGCCGTGCCGTGGCCGGGTCGAACATCGCGCTGTTGTACTCCAGCCTGCCCGCGACTCCCCCGACGCCGCCGAGGGAACAGGTCTGTTCGGCGAGGTCGAAGGAGAGGTCGAACTTGGCGCCCGGCGCGGTGGCGCCCGGTTCGGGCCGCACGTCCAGCCCCGGCAGTTCCAAGGTGGGGGTCTCGTTGTTCTGGAGGGTGAGGACGGTCTGGAACAGGGGGTGCCGCCCGAGCGCTCGGGACGGGTTCAGCCGTTCCACGATCTGTTCGAAGGGCACTTCCTGGTCGTCGAAGGCGTCCAGGTCCGCGTCGCGCACGCGGGCCAGGAGTTCGGTGAAGGACGGGTTGCCGGAGGTGTCGGTGCGCAGCGGGAGCGTGTTGACGAAGAACCCGACCAGCTCGTCCAGCGCGGGGTCGGTGCGCCCGGCGACCGGGGTGCCGATGACGATGTCCTCGCCCGCTCCCAGGCGGGTGTGCAGGGCGGCGAGACCGGCCTGGAGCACCATGAACAGGCTCGTGGAAGTGGACCGTGCCACGCGCAGCAGCCGTTCGTGCAGGTCCGCGCCGAGGTCGACCGGCGCACTGTCGGACGGCTGGGAGGTGGTGCGCGGCCGGGGGCGGTCAGAGGGCAGCCTGAGCTCGTCGGGGGCGCCGGACAGGCGGCGCGCCCACGCGTCGAGGCTGTGCCGGAGCGGGCTTTCGGGGTCGTTGTCGTCGCCCAGCACCTCGCGCTGCCACAGCGCGTAGTCGGCGTACTGGACCGGGAGGTCCCGGCCGAGCGGGGCGGTGCCGTGCACGCGGGCGGTGTAGGCGGTGGAGAGGTCGCGTGCCAGCGGCGCGGTCGACCAGCCGTCGCCCGCGATGTGGTGCAGGACCAGCAGCAGCACGTGGTCGGGTCCCGCCTTGAACAGGTGCCCGCGCAGGGGTGTCTCGACCGCCAGGTCGAACCCCCTTCCTGCCTCCCGGGCCAGGGCCCGGTGCAGCTCCTCCTCGGAGGCGACCTCGGTGAATCCGGTCTCCGGGGCCGAGGACTCCGGCGGGAGCACGCGCTGGTAGGGCTCGCCGTCGGCGTCGGGGAAGACGGTGCGCAGGCTCTCGTGGCGTGCCGTCACGTCGCCGAGGGCCCCGCGAAGGGCCTCCGTGTCCGGTACTCCGGTGATCCGCACCGCCATGGGCAGGTTGTAGTCGGCCGCCGTGGTGTCCATGCGGTTGAGGAACCAGAGCCTGCGCTGCGCGAAGGACAGCGGAGTCCGCTCGGGCCGGGAGACCGGCTGTAGCGGCGGACGGGAGTGCCGTCCGGTGCCGAGCGCGGCGGCCAGGCCGGAGACGGTCGGCGCCTCGAACAGGGTGCGGACCGCGACCTCGGCGCCTACCGCGTGCCGGATGCGGGCGACCAGGCGCACGGCGAGGAGGGAGTGGCCGCCGAGCTCGAAGAAGTCGTCGTCGATGCCCACCTCTGGCACGTCCAGGACCTTGGCGAAGAGCTCGCACAGCACGGCCTCGTTCCGGTCGCGCGGACCCCGGCCGCCGCCGGCGACGGCCTCCGGTTCGGGCAGCGCCGACCGGTCGAGCTTGCCGTTGGGGGTCAGCGGGAGTTCGGGCAGCACCATGACCACGCCGGGCAGCATGGCCGCGGGGAGCCTGTGGGCGGCGTGGTCTCGGACCCCGCGGGTGTCCGGAGCCACGCGGGACCGGGCGGTGACGTAGGCGGCCAGCCGTGCGTCACCGTCCTTGGTGCGGGTGAGGGCGACCCCGGCCTGGGCGACGTCGGGGTGTTCGGCCACCACGGCCTCCACCTCGCCGAGCTCGATCCGGTGGCCCCGGATCTTGACCTGGCCGTCCGCGCGGCCGACGTAGCGCAGTACCCCGTCCGGTCGCCGGGTGACCAGGTCGCCGGTGCGGTACATGCGGGATCCGTCGGCGGCGAACGGGTCGGCGACGAAGCGGTCGGCGGTCAGGCCCGGGCGGCCGAGATAGCCGCGGGCGATCCCGGCGCCGGTGAGGTAGAGCTCGCCGACCACCCCGGCGGGGACCGGGCGCAGCCGGGTGTCCAGCACGCGCGCGCCGGTGTTGGCGATCGGTCTGCCGATGGCCGGTTCGTCCTCCTCGTCGGAGCGGGCGGTGACGCTGTCGACCGTGCACTCGGTGGGCCCGTAGAGGTTGTGGGCCACAAGTCCCGGTGCCTCGCCCAGTTCCCGCCACAGCCGGGGGTCGACGGGTTCGCCGCCCAGGGCGATCACGCTCGGGCCGGAGCCGGAACCGTCGTCGGTACCGCCGGCGACCAGTCCCAGCGCGAGGAGCTGGCGGGCGTAGGACGGGGTGGTCTCGATCGCGTCGATCCGGCGGTCGCGCAGGTGCGCGACCAGGCGTTCGGCGTCCCCTCGGAGCGGGTCCTGGACGACGTGCAGTTCGTGGCCGTCCACCATCCAGAGGAATGGGTCCCACGCGGCGTCGAAGGAGACCCCGGCGGTGTGCGCGACCCGCAGGTGCCGGCCGGCGGCGGCGCGGGCCGGTTCGAACACGCGCTCCTGGTGGGAGCGGAACAGGTTGGCCAGCGAGCGGTGCTCGACGACCACGCCCTTGGGGCGGCCGGTGGAACCGGAGGTGTAGACGACGTAGGCCGCGTCGTGGGGGCCGGGCCCGGGCGGGGCGGCGTTCATCGACGTGTCCGGCGGCAGGGCGTCAAGGTGCAGCACCGTGCTGTCGGCGGGCGCGCGTGTCCGGTCGCCCGTGGTGGTGAGGACGTGCGCGGGTGCGGCGTCGGCCAGCATGTGGTCGATCCGCTCCTTCGGGTACGAGGTGTCGACCGGCATGTAGGCCGCTCCGCTGCGGAGCACGCCCAACAGGGCGACCGCGAGGTCGGCCGAGCGGGGCAGCATCGTCGCCACGACCGTTCCGGGGCCCGCACCGCGGTCGGCGAGCAGGCAGGCCAGGCTCTCGGCGCGGGCGTCGAGTTCGGCGTAGGTGAGGGTGACGTCGCCGGCGACCACGGCGGTGTGGTCCGGGGTGCACAGGACCTGGGCGGTGAACGCGTCCAGGATCGTCTCGGGCTCGTGTGGGCGGGTCGGTCCGGCCGCACCCGCGGCCAGTGCGTCCCGCTCGCCGGGCAGGAGGAGCTCGGCCTCCGCCACGCCGGTGTCCGGCGCCTCGGCCAGCACCGACAGCAGGTGGGTGAAGCGCGCAGCGATCGACGCGGCGGTGTCGCCGTCGAACAGGTCCGCGTCGTACTCCAGGTCGCCCAGGAGCCCGTCGGCGGAGCCGTCGGTGCCTTGGTGCTCGGTGAGGTTCAGGGTGAGGTCGAACTTGGCCTGGTCGGTGCCGGCCCCCTCCTGCACGCTGGTCTCCAGCCCGTCCAGCGACGGCTGCGCGGCCGGGATGTTCTGGAGGGCGAGCATGACCTGGAAGAGCGGGTGGCGCGAGCCGCGGCGCGGCGGCCGCAGCTCCTCCACCACGCGGTCGAAGGGCGCGTCCTGGTGGGAGAACGCGGCGAGGCTGGCATCCCGTGACCGGATGACCAGGTCGTCGAAGGTCGGGTTCCCGGATGCGTCGGTGCGGATGACGACGGTGTTGACGAAGAAGCCGACCAGCGCGTCGAGCTCGGCCTCCGACCGGCCCGCCGTGGGTGTGCCGACGGTCAGGTCGGGGCCCGCGCCGAGGCGGGACAGCAGGGCGGCCAGCCCGGCGTTGAGCACCATGAACAGGCTCGCGCCGTGCCGGTCGCCCAGCTCGTTCAGGCGCTCGTGCAGTTCCGGGGACAGGGCCAGCGGTACCGAGCCGCCGCGGCCGCTGGACCGCTCGGGGCGGGGGCGGTCCACCGGGAGGAGCGCCTCCTCGGGGGCACCGCGCAGGGCGTCGCGCCAGAAGCCCAGCTGCCGCGACATCTCGCTGTCGGGGTCGTCGGCGGAGCCGAGGACCTCGTTCTGCCAGAGGGTGTAGTCGGCGTACTGGACCGGCAGGGGCGCCCATTCAGGTGCCCGGCCCTCGGAGCGGGCAGCGTAGGCGGCGGCCAGGTCCTGGGCGAGCGGGCCCAGTGACCAGCCGTCTCCGGCGATGTGGTGCAGGACGAGCAGGAGGACGTGGTCGTTGTCGCCGACCCGCAGGAGCCGGACCCGGAACGGAGTCTCGGCGGTGACGTCCAGCCCCCGCCCGGCCTCCGCCGCGAGGACACGCTCCAGGTCCTGCTCCGGGCAGGTGACCGCGGCGTAGTCGAGGTCGGCTGCGCGCGAGGCCAGCACCCGCTGCTCGGGCTCCTCCCCGTGGCTGGGGAAGACGGTGCGCAGGGTCTCGTGGCGCTCGACGACGTCGTCCAGGGCGCGGCGCAGGGCACCGGTGTCCAGCTCGCCGCGCAACCGCAGCGCCGCCGGGATGTTGTAGGCGCCCGAGCCCGGCGCGAACCGGTTGAGGAACCACAGCCTGCGCTGGGCGTGTGACAGGGGAATGCGGTCGGGGCGTTCGCGTACCTCCAAGCGGGGACCCGTTTCGGCCGTCTCCGGCAGCGACCGGGCCAAGGCGGCGACGGTCGGGTTCTCGAAGAGTTCGCGGATGGCGGGGGCCGCTCCGAACTCGGAGCGGATGCGGCCGATCAGCCGGGTGGCCAGCAGTGAGTGGCCGCCCAAGGCGAAGAAGTCGTCGTCCACGCCGACGGTGTCCACACCGACGGCCTCGGCGAAGAGCGCGCAGAGCAGCCGTTCGCGCTCCGTGCGCGGCGGGCGGGACCGGGAGTCCTGGGTGGTGGGCGCGGGCAGGGCGTCGCGGTCCAGCTTGCCGCTGGGGGTCAGTGGGAGCTCGGGAACCGCCACGACCTGCGCGGGGACCATGAAGCCCGGTAGCCGGTCGGCCGCGTGCGCGCGGACCTGCTCTGTGCCGGAGGGGCTCACCTCGATGTCGGAGGTGTCCGCCGCGACCACGTAGGCCACGAGGCGCGTGTCGGCGCCGTCGCCGACCGGGACCACCGCTGCCCGGCGCACACCGGGCGCGGCCCGGACGACCGCCTCCACCTCGCCCGGTTCGACCCGCACGCCCCGCACCTTGACCTGGTCGTCGGCCCGGCCCAGGAAGCGCAGGGTGTGGCCGGGGCCCGGGGACACCAGGTCGCCGGTGCGGTACATCCGGCCGCCGTCAGCGGCGAAGGGGTCGGCCACGAACCGCTCGGCGGTCAGGACGGGGCGGCCCAGGTAGGCGCGGGCGACGGCCTCGCCCGCCACGTAGAGCTCTCCTGTGGCCCCTTCGGGCACGGGCCTGAGCCCCGAGTCCAGGACGTAGGCGCGCGCGTTGGCGACCGGGGTCCCGATCACGGGCTCGGTGCCGGGGGTGATGGGCGCGGTCAGGCTGTCCACCGTGGTCTCGGTGGGGCCGTACAGGTTGTGGGCGCTCACGTGTTCCAGGGACGCGAGGGTGTCCCACAGCTCGCGGTCCACGGCCTCGCCGCCCAGGGCGATGACCGATGGCCCGCCGGGCCCTCCCAGCCCTTCGTCCAGGAGCGCGCGGGCGAAGGAGGGGGTGGTCTCGACGGCGTCCAGTCCGCGCTCGCGCAGGTGGGCGGTGAGCCGTTGCGGGTCGCGGCGGAGTCCGTCGTCGACCAGGTGCAGTTCGTGGCCGTCCACCATCCACAGGAAGGGGTCCCAGGAGGCGTCGAAGGAGAGTCCGGCGGTGTGCGCCGCTCTGAGTCTTCTGCCGAGGCGGTCCTGAGCGGGGCCGAAGACGCGCTCGCGGTGGGAGTACAGGAGGTTGAGCAGGGACCGGTGTGCCACGGCCACGCCCTTGGGGGTGCCCGTGGAACCGGAGGTGTAGATGACGTAGGCGAGGTCGTCGGCGGTGGCGGTTCGGGTCAGTTCGGCGAGGCTGGGGCGGGGCCCCTGCTCCACGCAGGCCCGGATGGCCGGGTCGTCCATGAACACGGTGCCGGTGTCGGTGGCGGCGGTGCCGGGCACGGTCGCGCGGTGGGCCAGGACCACGTCCGGTCGGGCGTCCCGGACCATGGCGGCCAGGCGGCCCTCGGGGTAGCCGGGGTCCAGCGGCAGGCAGGCCGCGCCTGCCTTGAGTACGGCCAGCTGGGCCACGGGGAGGTCGGTGTGCCGCCCCAGGCGGATACCGACGACGCTGCCCGGTCCTACTCCGTGCTGGGCGAGCCGGGCCGCCCAGCGGTCGGAGCGGTCGTCGAGTTCGGCGAAGGTCAGGCTGCCGTCGGGCGCGACGACGGCGGTGTTCCCGGGTGTGCGCGAGGCGGTGAGCTCGAACTCGGCGGCGACGGTGTGGTCGGGCAGCGTGCGGGTGGCGCCGCCGGCCCGCTCCAGCGCCTCCCGCTCGTCCCGCGGGGACTGCACGTCGAGGACGCCCACCGGGGTGGCGGCGTCGTCGGCGATGGCCCCCATGACGTGGAACAGGCGCTGCTGGTGGTCCTCGAGCTCGGTGGCGGTGTAGAGGTCGGGGTTGCCGTCGAAGTCCACGCGGATGTCGCTGGCGGCGCTGAGCCCGTGGAAGATGACGGAGAGGTCCTCGATCGGCCCGACCGACAGGTTGTGCGTGGTGGCCGGCAGGCCCGCGAAGACCAGTTCCCCCAGCGGCGGGATGATGTTCACCGACGGGCCGGTCACCCTTCGGCCGGTACTGCCTGAGCCGCCGCCCCGGCGCATCTCCTCGTAGCGGTACCGCTGGTGGCGCAGGACCTGCCGGGTCTCCCGCGCGACCTGCCCCATGAGTTCGGACACGGGCCGGTCCGGCCGGACCCGCACGCGCAGCGGGATGATGTTGGAAACCGCGACCGGGACCGACCTGGCGTGCGGGGTGCGGCGCGTGGTCACCGGCAGCCCCAGGACGATGTCGCGGGCGCCGGTGTGCCGGTGGAGGTAGACGGCGGTGGCCGTGAGGACCGCGGCGGGCAGGCTGGTCCGCTGCTCGCGGGCGGCTGCCTGGAGCCCGGCCGCGACCGTGCGCGGCAGGTGGGCGGTGGCCCGGTTGAGGCTGGTCGGCATCCGCGTGGGCTGACCGGCCAGGCCGACCGCTTCGGGTGCGTCGGCCATCCGCTCCGCCCAGAAGCTCTCGTCCTCCGCGGCGGTTCCGTCCTCGCGGTAGGCCGCCTCCTCGTCAAGGAGCCGGCTCATCGGCCCGAAGGGGTTGGGTCCGGGCTCGGTTCCGGCGACGAGGGCGTCGTGGACTTCGGTGATCCGGCCCAGGACCAGCATCGCCCCGTAGCCGTCGAGGAGCAGGTGGTGGACACGCTGGTAGACGAAGTGGCGCTCCGGGCCGAGCTGGAAGACGACCTCGGCGAACAGGGTGTCTCCGCGCACGTCGAGGGACCGGGCGAGGTCCTCGCGCATCCACCTGCGGGCCGCCTCGGCGGGGTCGTCCTCAGCGGTGAGGTCGACGACGTCGGGCCACCAGTCCTCGGGGTGGCGGACCTCCTGCCAGGGAACCCCTTCGTCCTCGCCGAAGCGCAGGTGCAGCGACTCGGTCTCCAGCACCGCCCGACGGATAGCGGAACACAGGGTCGGCACGTCCAGCGGACCATTGAGCTCCAGGTACTCGGCGA
This sequence comes from Nocardiopsis oceani, assembly GCF_054777395.1. Classification (NCBI taxonomy): domain Bacteria; kingdom Bacillati; phylum Actinomycetota; class Actinomycetes; order Streptosporangiales; family Nocardiopsidaceae; genus Nocardiopsis; species Nocardiopsis oceani. Next base: position 74,841 of record NZ_BAAHAR010000035.1, on the reverse strand, counting down.
TGGCGTACACCGGGTTTCCCGGGTCCATCTGCTGGGCGTACCACAGCCCCTTCTGGGCGGCCGTGAGCGGCAGGCGGTGGGGGTGGCCGGTGTTCGTCATCGAAAACCTTCCAATCGCTTCGGCGCCTCCGTGCGAGCAGCGGAGGGGACGCGGGTGTGGGGCTCGTGGGAGGCCGGGTCTGCTGGCCCGGAGGCGGTGCCCCGCCTCCCAAGCGATCGCCCCATTGCTGAAGGTTGACCGCTTTCACTCTCTTAACTCGGTTCACGGGTGATTCGGGGCGTCGCGCGAAGAGGATGGCGTGAGGCGCGTCACATGGCATGCGGGGCCCTCGCCGCCAGCTCGTCCCGGACATGTCCGTGCGGCCGGGGACTGTCTCGCTCCGGCCGCACGGGGATGCAGTAGCTGGCTAGTTCCTGACCTGGTAGTTGCCGATGAAGATGTTGACCAGGCCGCCGTCTCCGGCCAGACCGCCGTCCCCGACGAGACTCCCGAGCACGCCCGGCGAGGACGCCGAGGGTTCGGCGTCGGCGGCCCCGGCGTCGGCGGAGGCCGCTTGGGCGGGCGAGGCGGCCAGGCCCAGCAGGGCCGTGGCGGCGAAGGCGGAGAACAGGAGGGCGGTGGCGCGGCGGCACGTGCGTCCCATGGCAGCGGTTTCCCTTCACGAGGTGGCTGGACGGGACCTCCCGCGTCGTGAGCGAAGGGGCCCGTGAGGTATTCGTGACCGGAGCGCCCGGGTATTGGTCGGATTCGCCACCGATTTCCGGACGCCGCACGCAGCGCACGGAAGCCGCGTTTCCTACCGATTGGTAACAATTGGGATTGTCACCTTCGGGACTCTGGTGGGCGTGACCCGGGCCACTCTAGAGTTCCGCCCATGGGTGTAATGCGTAAGCGTGTCCTTCTTCGTGTCCTCTTGGGGTCTGTCGCCGTTGTCGCGTCACTTGCCCTCGTCACGTCCCTTTTGGGGGTCTGGGCGGTACGGAGTTCCTTCCCGGAGACCTCCGGCGAGCTCTCCCTCTCCGAGCTGGACTCCCCCGTCTCAGCGCTGCGCGACGACCACGGGGTCCCGCACGCCTACGCGGACAACGCCGACGACCTGTTCACGGCCCAGGGGTTCACCCACGCGCAGGACCGCTTCTGGGAGATGGACTTCCGCCGCCACGTCACCGCCGGGCGCACCGCGGAACTCTTCGGTCCCGACCAGGTGGAGACCGACGTCTACCTGCGCACCATGGGTTGGCACCGGATCGCCGAGCAGGAGTACGAGCTCCTCGACGAGGACACGCAGCGCTACCTGGACGCCTACGCGGCCGGGGTGAACGCCTGGATCGACGACAACCAGGGGCTCGCCGCCAGCCTCGAGTACGGACTCCTCAACGTCACCGCCGACGACTACACGGTCGAGCCCTGGACCCCCGTGCACAGCCTCGCCTGGCTCAAGGCCATGGCCTGGGACCTCGGCGGCAACCTCCAACAGGAGACCGAGCGCGCACTGCTCCTCGCCGAAGGGATGGACGAGGACCGGATCGATGAGCTCTATCCCGCCTATCCCTCCGACAAGCACGACCCCATCACCGCCACCGAAGAGCACAACGGTGCCGAGCCCGAGGCCGACCTGTCCCCGGCCCCGGACATGCCGGACGGGGCCTCCGACGCGCTCGCCGAGCTCTCCGGTGTCAGCGAGGCCATCCCCGACCTCGTCGGCCCCTCCGACAGCCCCGACCTGGGCTCGAACTCCTGGGTCGTCTCCGGTGAGCACACCGAGACCGGCGCGCCCCTGCTCACCAACGACCCCCACCTCGGCGCCTCCATGCCGTCCACCTGGTACCAGATGGGCCTGCACTGCACGGAGATCACCGAGGAGTGCCCGTTCGACGTGAGCGGGTTCAGCTTCTCCGGCCTGCCGGGCGTGGTCATCGGCCAGAACGAGTCCATCGCCTGGGGCTTCACCAACCTCAACCCCGACGTCATGGACCTCTACCTTGAGCAGGTCGAGGACGACCACTACGTGGTGGACGGCGAGGAGCACCCGCTTGAGGTCATCGAGGAGACGGTCGAGGTCTCCGGGGGCGAGGACGTCGACGTGACCATCCGCTCCACCCACCGCGGACCGATCCTGTCGACGGAGCAGGCGGGCCCGCCCGGCGAGAACCTGGGCGAGATCGGCGCCAACGCCGACGAGGGCGACGACGGCCCGTACGAGGTCTCCCTGCGCTGGACCGCCCTCCAACCGGGCACCGCGGCTGACGCGATCTTCAGTATGAACCGGGCCCGCGACTGGGACGGCTTCCGCGAGGCCGCCAGCCAGTTCGACGTGCCGTCGCAGAACCTCGTCTACGCCGACAACGAGGGCAATATCGGGTACCAGGCACCCGGCCTGGTACCGGTCCGGGGTGAGGGCGACGGCCGCTGGCCCGCCCCGGGGTGGGACTCGGACTACGACTGGGAGGACGAGTACATCCCGTTCGAGGAACTCCCCAGCGTGTACAACCCCGAATCCGGGGTCATCTCCACGGCGAACGAGTCGGTCGTCGACGAGGACTACGAACACTTCCTGACCTCGGACTGGAACTACGGCTACCGGGGCCAGCGGATCAACGACCTGCTGGACCAGGCGATCGCCGACGGGCCGGTGACCACCGAAAACATGGAGGAGATCCTCATGGACTCGCTCCACACGAGCGCCATGGAGGTCACCCCGTTCCTGCTGGACACCGAGGTCGAGGGCACGACCGCCGAGGCCCAGGAGCTGCTGCGCGAATGGGACCACCGCAACGAGCCCGACTCCGCGGGGGCCGCCTTCTACAACGCCACTTGGCGCCAGCTCCTGCCGCTGCTCTTCGACGAACTGGTCGACCTGGGTGAGCCGGGTGAGCCGGACGACCCCGACAGCGCCGGGGAATGGGGCGAGCACGCCATGGGCGGCGGCTCAAGAGCGATGCACGTGGTGTCCCAGCTGCTCGAGGACCCCGGGTCCTCCTGGTGGGAGGGCGACGAGGCCAGCGGCCGGGAGGAGGTCCTGGCCGCGGCCATGGACGCGGGGGTCGAGGAACTCACCGAACTACTCGGCGACGACCCCGCCGACTGGCGCTGGGGCGACCTGCACACCCTCACCGCCACACACGAGTCGTTCGGCACGTCGGGGATCGGCCCCGTGGAGTGGCTGTTCAACCGCGGCCCGGTAGAGACCTCGGGCGGGTCCGACATCGTGAACGCCACGGGTTGGGACGCGTCCGAGGGCTTCGGCGTCACCACGGTCCCGTCCATGCGGATGGTCGTGGACCTGTCCGACCGCGACTCCTCCACGTGGATCAACCTCACCGGCAACTCCGGCCACGCCTTCCACCCCAACTACGACGACCAGTTGGAGCTGTGGGCCGAGGGCGAGACCCTGCCCTGGGCGGTGACCGAGGAGGCCGTCCGCGAGGCCAGCACGGACGAACTCACCTTGGTTCCCTAGCCGCGGGAGGGCCGCGGGAAGGGGCTGCGGGAGGGCCGCAGAACAGGACGGCTCCCCCGCGGGCTGTGCCCGGGGCGGAGCCGTTCACGGTGTTCGGTCCGAAGCCTCTCAGAGCGGGAACGAGGTGCCGGTCATCTCCTCCGACAGGTCCCAGAGGCGCCGGGCCGCGGCGGGGTCCTGGGCGGCGGGACCCCTACGCGCGAGGCCGGGTGCGCCGTTCAGGAACACTCCCTGGGGGCCGGCGTAGGCGGCACCGGGCACGTCCTGTGTGGCGGCGTAGACCGTGGGCAGGGCCCCGGCCACGGCGCTCTGCGCGGCGACCTTGTTCAGCACGGACATGAACTTGTCCTGGAGCGGCTTCTCGCTGCGGGTCTGGAGGTTGGTGGCGGCGTAGCCGGGGTGCGCGGCGGTGGCGAGCACCGGCGATCCGGCCTCCTCCAGCAGGCGCTGCAGCTCCAGGGTGAACAGCAGGTTGGCCAGTTTGGACTGCCCGTAGGCCCGGTAGGGCATGTAGCCGCTCTCCAGGTTGACGTCGGCGAAGTTGATGCCGCGGACCGTCAGGTGCATCCCCGAGGAGACGGTGACGACCCGCCCGGTGACGTGTTCCAGGAGAAGGTTGGTGAGCGCGAAGTGGCCCAGGTGGTTGACGCCGAACTGGGTCTCGAAGCCGTCCTTGGTGCGGGACTCCGGGATCGCCATGAGGCCCGCGTTGTTGATGAGCAGGTCGAGGTCGCCCTTCCACCCGTCGGCGAACTCGCGCACGGAGGACAGGTCGGCCAGGTCCAGGCGGCGGACCTCGGTCTCCCCCTGGACCTCCCCAGCGGCCTCCTCGCCCTTGGCGGTGTCACGCACGGCCAGGACCACCCGGGCACCGCGCCGGGCCAGGATTTTGGCGGTCTCCAGCCCCAGTCCGCTGTTGGCGCCGGTGATGACGGCGGTCTTGCCGCTCAGGTCAGGGAGGCTGACGTTTCTCTCGCTCATCTCACCAACCTAGGCTCGACTTCCGGAAGTTGTCAATGACAACAATGATGTCATCGCAAACATCGGGCTATGCTGTCCGGCATGGCTGACCGTCCCTACCACCACGGAGACCTGCGCGCCGCCCTCCTGGAGAGCGCCGAGCGCACCCTCGCCGAACGCGGCCCCGCGGCGCTCTCCCTGCGCGAGCTCGCCCGCGGAGCGGGCGTCAGTCACGCAGCCCCTGGACGCCACTTCAAGGACAAGCAGGCGCTCCTCGACGCCCTGGCACTGAACGGCTTCCAGCGCCTGCGGGCCGCGCTCGAACAGGCGGCGCGCCCCGGTGAGAGCACCGAGGCGTACCTCCTCGCCCTGGCCCGCGCCTACGTGGGCTTCGCCCTGCACAACGCCGCCCTGCTGGACCTGATGTACGCGCGCAAACACGACGCCGACATCTCCGAACAGCTCTCCGCCGCCGTCGGCGACCTGCTGGCCATCGTCCTGCACGCCATCACCGAGGGGCAGCGCCAGGGTGAGATCACCGAGGGCGACCCGGGGGCCATCGCCCTCACCGTGGCCTCGGCCCTGCACGGCTTCGCGTCCTTCAGCGCCGACAACGCCACCGGGGACGTCGACGAGGACCTGGAGACGGTCGTCCAACGCCTCATGACCGGACTCGCCCCGCGCTGAATCTCGCGGGTCGGCCCTCCGGAGAACGGCGCGCGGCCGAGCGCTCTCGCGGACCGTTTCCCGTCGTCAGGCGCTGCTGACGGAGAGGCGCACCGCGAAGCCCAGGAACAGGGCGCCCGCCAGAGATGTCGCCCCGGCCGAGAGTCCGCGCCGCTGGCCGAAGGCCGCGGCCAGCCTCGTCCCGCTGAAGATCAGCACCGAGAGGTACAGGAAGCTGACGATCTGCATGAGGATGCCCAGCACCAGGAAGGACAGCGCCGGGTAGGCGTAGGCGGGGTCGACGAACTGCACGAAGAAGGAGATCAGGAAGAGGATCACCTTCGGGTTGAACAGCGACACCACCAGCGCCCGGCGGTAGGGGCGTTCCGCGGTCGCCGTTCCCGTCCGGTCGGCCGCGGCGTCGGCGGCCCGCTGCCCCTCGGCCCGCTCGTGCCGGGTCGTCCACATGGCGTACGCCGAGCGCAGCATCCCGATGGCCATCCACACCAGGTAGGCGGCGCCCGCGAACTTCACGATCGAGAAGAGCAGCTCGTTGGTCTGGAGGAGCGAGGCGGCACCGGCCGCGGCGAGCAGCATCAGCACCGCGTCTCCGGTGAACACGCCCGCGGCGGCCTTGTAGCCGGTGCGGGTACCGCTGCGCGCCGCTACGGAGAGCACGTACAGGGAGTTGGGCCCCGGGAGGAGCACGATGAGGATGAGCCCTGCCAGGTAAGTGGGCAGGTCGGTGACGCCGAGCATGAGCGGAGTGTTTCATCCGGTCACCCGACGCCGGTATCCCTTCTCCCTGTTTGTGACCAACCAGACCCCGCTCTCCGTGGGATGTGCGCTTCGGCAGCACCCCGCTGCCCACGCGCACCCAGGAGGGTGCCGGCGCCGGTCCGGGTGTCACTCCCAGGGGATCCACACGAGGTTGAAGTGGTACGCCACGGACAAGAAGACCGTGAAGGCCAGCGCCACCGCCGTGTACGAGGCCCGGCCCCAGATGTCCCACCAGCCCTGGAACCAGGCCAGGGCCGCGCACGCGACCACACCGGCGGCCGGAAGTGTCACCAGGGCCAGCGGCACCCCGAGCGCGCCCGCACCGGTGAAGACCATCAACGGCATCGCCTCGCTGGTCGCCAAGGCCCCCACAGCGGCCATGGCAGCGAGGGTAAGCAGCCCGGTCGCCCCGGCAAGCGGGCGCACCCATGTCCGAGCGCCGGACCCGCGCTTCGGCGCGGGGTGACCGCGCACCTTCCGGACCAGTGCGGCGAGCGGCCAGCCGAGCATCCCCGCCAGCACCAGCGCCGACAACCCGCACGCGACCAGCCAAGGGAACGGGGTCTCCCACCAGCCGACCTTCACGTACGGGTGGGTCGGCGCCCGGTCGCAGACGAACCCGACCACTTCGCCGTCCTCCTCGATGAAGGCCGCCTGCTCGGCACCGTCCTCGGAGCGGAACAGGCCGTCCCCCACCGGGAACCACCGCTGGTCGTCCATAGCCGTGGAGCAGGACATCCACAGTGCGCCGTCGGCCACCCGGGCGGGTCGGTAACTGCCCAGGATTGCGGGGAGCATGGTGACCTCGGTGACGCTGACCCTCGCCGCGTGGTATCCGCCCTCGTACCTGCGCAGTTCCTCCTCGGTGAGTTCCAGCGGCTCCGTCGCGTCGATGCCGGGTTCCACTCCGGCGACCTCGGTCAGCAACTCGTCCACGAGCCGCGTCCAGGCGAACTCGAACATGCCGGCGTCGGCGTCGCTGTTGACCGCGACGAAGATCCCCAGGTCCAGGTCGGGCACGAGGGCGTACTCGGTGTTGGCGCCCAGGAAGCTGCCGAAGTGCCCGACCACGCGGGGTTCGCTGGTGTACCGCTCGTAGGTCCCGTATCCCACGGCGGCGGCCTCCGGGTGCGGCTCGGCGTGCCGGTCGAGCATCACTGCCCCGCCCAGGGGGCCGTCGTCCAGGAGCGCGTTCATGAATCTGGACATATCGGCGGCGGTGGTGAACGCGTATCCGGCCGCGTACTCGTTGGCTCCCACCCTGGGAGCCGGCGTCAGCTCCCCGTCCGGTGCCAGCACATGGTTGACCGCGGGTTCCAGGACCTCCGCCAGTCCTCCAGCCCCCCGCTGGAAGGAGGTGTCGGCCATCCCCAGCGGCTCGAACACGCTCTGTTCCGTGTACTCTTCGAACGGCATCCTGGAGACCTCCGCCACCAGGTGTCCGATCAAGCTGTAGCCGAAGTTGGAGTAGGCGGTGAAGCGGCCCGGCGGGTATACGCGCTCGGGCTGGTAGCGGGCAACGTACTCGTCCAGCGCGAGGGCGTCGGCCGGCTCCTCGGTGGCCGAACCTTCACTGTGCTCCTCGAACCCGCGGTGTGGGTGAGCAGGTGGTGCAGGGTGACCGGCTGCCCGGGGAAGGCGTCCCGGACCCGCGTATCCTCGGGCAGGTAGGCGTTGACGTCCTCATGGAGGTCGATCCGGCCCTCCCCGACCAGTTCCAACGCGGCCGCGGCCGTGAAGGACTTGCCCACCGACCCGGTCAGGACGGCGGTGCCCTCCGGATCCATCTCCGCACCGGACTCCGGGTCGGCGTAGCCGTAACCCGCGGAGTGGACCGTCTCCCCGTCGGAGACCACGGAGACCACCGCGCCGGGGATCCCCTGCTCGCTGAGGAGCTCGGACAGCCGGGCGTCGACGAACTCCACTGCCTCGGCGGGGGTGAAGTCCGTCTGCGCTGCTTCGGACACCTGAGCATGCCCGGAAGCCTGCGCGGGCAGCGCCCCCACCAGGCCGATCACGCCGGTCAGGAGGGCGACGGCGGCCACGGCCGAGCGCCACTCGCGCATGACCACCCTCCAGGACCTTTGATCAACGACCCTTCGACGTTAGGTGCGGGGGCTCCCCGTGTCTGCCCTGGTAGCCGGTGTCCCGAACGTCGTGTCAGCACCACCCGGCAACGGCCACCCGCTCCGGTCACTCAGAGCAGTCGACAGGTGGCCACATGCGGCCATCCATGGGGGCTCGCGGGCGATCGGGTTGCGCCGGAAAGGGTGTCGGACAACGGCTTCGCCGCCCCATTGAATCCCACGAAAACCGAACGACGTTAGGCGAACAGCCGGTAACAAAATCGTGAAACACCCCTCCTTCTGCACCGACGCGATAAACCGAACGAGCACAGCCACGGAGGGTAATTCCACCCGAACCGACACCCTCCGACGGGGGGCGCAAACTTACCATTGCCAACCCTGAGTAACAAATATTCACAACCAAGGGGAGCCTTTGCGCACACCGCCCGCAATAACTAGACTTCTCGCCGAAACCCTCAGCAAAACAGGCCACGCTGAATCCAGCACACGCAAGCTCGCATCGCCGGTCCACGCATAACCCGACCCCCGGAATCAGGACAACTCAATAGAAGCCGAACAGCAGGCCGAAGCGCGTCGCACTTCACCCCCCGCTCCCAGACCTCGAGATCTGAAGCCTCGGCCCAGCAGCCCCGGACCAACAGGAGAGACTTCCCGCGGTTCCCGCATTCCAAACCCAGGGAGCACTCCCCCAGCACACCTGGAAACAGACTAGGAATGATCTCGAGCCTGCATGAGATACAAATTCAGAATACTGGGCCCAGCTACCATTGTCTCCAATGGTGAGGACGCGGTACTCCCGCCGACCAAGCCGAGCGCCATCCTCGCCAGCCTCCTGGTGAAGACCAATGCCTTCGTTTCTCTGGAGTACCTGAAGTACACGCTGTGGGGTGAGAGCCCGCCGGCGAACGCGGATGTCACGCTCCCGACATACATCCTGCGACTCCGCCGGCTACTCCGAAAGCACGACCCGGGCTCCGACCCGATCGAAACGATGTCGCGGGGCTACCGTTTCGCCATCCCCTCGGACGGGGACTCCCTCGACCTCATCGTCTTCCAGCGCCTACTGGAGAAGGGCGCACTGCACCGTGCCTCCGGTGACCTGGAAAGCGAACGTGCGGTTCTTTCCAGGGCGGAGAAACTGTGGCGCGGCCCCGCGCTCTCCAACATCCCCTCCGAGGCGCTACACCGAGAGGAGACACCGGCGCTCAACGACAGCTGGTTCGACGTGCTGGAGCGGCGGTTCACCATCGACCTCTCGATGGGGAGGCTCGAGGACATCATCCCCCAGATTCGGCGGGCCATCACCCACCGGCCGGAGCGGGAACGCTACTGGGAGCAGATGATCGAGGCCCTCTACCGGACCGGGCGCACCAGCGACGCACTTGAGGAGTACCGCAAGGTCCACGACTACCTGACCACGGAACTCGGCATCGAGCCGCGCCCCAGTCTCCAACACCTGCACCTGCAGGTTCTCCGACAGGCCGAGGTCGCGACCGAGCCCCGGGAGCTGGTCCACGGCTCGCTCAGCACATCGGCGAACACCATGGAGGCCACCCGTGTCCCACAGGGACTGCCCGCGTCACCGGACTTCCTCGGCAAGGACGACTACGTCGACACCCTGGTCGAGCAGGTCACCGACTCGGACGCCCCCGCCGTGATCGTGTCAGGGCCGCCGGGTGTCGGCAAGACGGAGGCTGCGCTCCAGGTGGCGCGCCGCTGCGCGGGGAGGTTCCCCGGCGGTGTCCACTTCGCCCGGTTCAGGAACCCGGACGGGAGCCCGCGAAGCAGCACCCGGATCCTGGGCGAACTCCTGCTACGGAGTGGGGCGAACTCCGCGGACCCCGCGCCCGGGTCCGGGTCCGCCACGGACGACCAACACGAGTCGGACCTGATGGCCCTGTGGCGGGAGACGGTGACCGGTCGGCCGTGCCTGGTCATCCTCGCCGGTGTCGCGAACTCTGCCGAGTGCGCCCGTTTCCTGCCCGGCTCCGCCGAGTCCCGAACCATCATCACCAGCCGCAACAGCCTGCCCCAGCTCATCGCCTTCCACGGCGCCCGTCACCACCCCCTCTTCCCACTGGGACGCGCCCATTCGATCCGGCTCCTGAACCTCATCATCGGTCCTGCGGCCGAGGCGGCCTCCCCCGAGGACCTGGCGCGCATCGCCGACGTGTGCAGTGGGCTCCCCGGAGCGTTGCGGCTGGCCGGGGCCAAGTTCGTGGCCAGCCCGCACCTGACCCTGACCCAGTTCTCCGATCTGTTGGAGGTCTCCCCGCTCGACCAGCTCTCCATCGCTGAGGAGTCCGGGACCTCGCTCCGCGAACAGCTGGTCCAGTGCTACACGCAGGTGAGCCCGCAGGCGCGGTCCCTGTTCCTGGAGATCGCGACGGCCGCGCCCAGGGAAGACGCGACCCAGAGGCTGTTCGACCGCTTCGAGGGGACCCCGCAGGAGCTCGACCTCGCCCTCAGCGAGCTGTACTCGGCCTCCCTGATCCACCACTGCGGGACCGGGAGCATCGGGGTCTTCCGGCTGCTCCAGAAGTTCGCCGTGGAAACGGCCGATACCGCGCGGCCATTGGATCACCCGATCACGAACACCCCGCCCAACGGCGTCGGCTGAAGAACCCCCACGGCCATCAGCTGGCCCTGGGAATTAGGGGAAGGGGTGCGGAACCGGGTTCGGGACGCGCTCGGGCATCCCTTCCCCACGCACCTTCTCCCTCTCGACCAGTGCCCGGAAACGCGGCATGGACAGCACCCGCTGCTTCGCCCAACCGAAGTCGATGGGGGCCAGCCCGGGGATGATGACGCGAACGTTGGAGAGCCCGACAGCCTCCTGTTCCGGGGAGGTCTGGTCCACGGCGACGACGTCGAACCCTGCGGCGGTCACGAACGACACACAGTGTTCGAGATCCTCGAGCAGGTCCGTGTTGCGCGGGCGCCGCTCCTCCCAGTCGCGGTACAGGTCCTCGAGGGGGTGCACCGGAGCGGACCGGAGGAGGAAGTCCGCGTGCGGGGCCATCTCCGGCAGGGCGAACAGAAGCGGGTGGTCCCTGAGCTCCCGCACCAGGCCGTAGTCCTCGGCCATGGCCTCGACCTCCGGCCTGAGCTCAGTGACCCTGTCGGCGAGCGAGGGGATGTAGGTCGCGATCTCGGACAGTGCAGAGGCCGCGGCGCCCTCCGCGTCCATGGCCGAACCGGCTGCGAAGCACAGGGTTCCCAGACCGCCGCCCCGACGCACCCCCACCGCGTTGACCACGGGAAAGGGGAAGTCGATCCGGTTGTCGAAAAGGCGTACGTCGTACCCGTGCAAGCGAATCCGGTCCGCCATGTGCCTGGTACGTGGGGAACGCACTGAATCGACGTCGATCTCCGGGAGCGGAAGCGAGCCGTACCAGCCCAGGACGAAGGCGTCCCGTTCGACCAGTTCGAGGAGGGCGTACAGGGCGGCCTCCTCCGGTGCTCCGCCGACCGCGCAGCCGTTGGAACACTCGTTCACGAACGCACCGGGCTCCCCGTCCCGCACGTAGTAGACCAGCTGTTCCGGTACCAGAAGCGGGTGGCCGTGGCTGAGCGAGCGACCCCAGACCCAGGCCATTCCGCGGTCGGGATCGAACTGCTGGAACCAGTCCGATCTCACGTAGAGCGCGGGTTCGTAGAGTCCGCACTCGCGCGGGTCCAGCACCCGGTGTCCCTGGTCGACCAAGTTCTGATAGCTGCCGGTAACCAGTGACTTGTGGCGGCGCTGTTGGGTTCCGGCGTGCCGCTCCAACCCTTCGAACACGGAGGCGGTCCGGCTCGACCGGTAGGAGTCGGTCTGGCCCGACCAACCCACCTCCAGGAGTCGGCCGCCCGCGGAGATCCGTAGCTGCCCGGCGGCCGGCGCCATCGTGGGCGAGGTCAGGTCCAGGTGCACGCTGTCCCCGAGCGCCCCGCACACGGGGTTGGCGAAGAGGGCGGGGTCCGCGTCGAAGTCCCCGGCGGAGCGCAGCCGGTAGGTGTCGGGGCCCCGCTTGGTGCGGGTGGTGAAGGCGGGCAGCCCGTGCTCAGCCGTGGCGGGCACGGGGCGCGAACAGTTCGGGCACCCGGAGTCCGCCAGCAGGGGGGAAGACTCGCAGGGCCAGCGTGGTCAGGGACAGCTCGACGACCTCGGCCGTGCTCGGGGTGCCCGGCCGTACGTCCCCTTCCCCCATCGCCGACGCGGCCACCAGGATCTGGTGGGTGGTGTCCACAACGAAGTCGGTGATCCAGGGGAGCTCTGACCAGCCCTGGAAGCGCCCTCCAGCTTCGATGACGGCCCGCTCACCTTCCGGCCGCAGTCGCTGCCAGCGGACGGCCAGGCAGTGCGTACACGGCCCTGACGAGTCCTGTCCGCCCACCGGACCGACCAGGATCGAACGCGGAGTGAGGAAGACCCCCGGCCCCGTGTGGTCGAACTCGGCCCCGGTGACGTCCTCCCACCCCAGGGCGGTCACCACCGGGTTTCTTCCCGTGGTGGGCCGCCAGCGGCGACGCAGCCCGTCCTCGAGCAGCGCGACCCCGTTCGCCGGATCGATCCTGGTTTCGTGGCGGGCAGTGGACACGGAGCACCCTCGATCTTGTTGACCCATCGCACAGAGACCACCGTGCGGACCGTCTCCGGTCAACACGGCGGTCAGTACCGCGGTCGGTGCCGCGGACCGGGCCAGGCCGGGCCGCGAACACACGGCCCGCCCTGACTCGGTTCGGAGAGAACTAGCCGCAGCTGGTGCTGGAGCAGCTGGAGCTGGAGCAGCTGGAGCAGGTGCTCGTGGTGGAGGTCGTGCTGCCCAGCATCTCCTCACGGGCCTCGACAAGGTCCAGGACCTCAAAAGTCTCCGACTCCAGCAACTCCAGCTCGTTTTGCAGGGAGGACAGTTTGCTGGTCTGGTTCATGCTCATGAAATTCTCCTGTTTCTCGAAATCCCTAGACGAAAGGAGCCACACTTCCTTCCGGAAGTCCGCCGCTCCCTTCAACAAATAGAATGACAAACCCTGATTGCATCTTCTTGGCACTACCCTTGCTTTTGATGTGCAATCCGGACGGGTCAGTTCTCCTGCCGCGAGAAACGGAAGGCTGCGATTCCCAGGGTGACCACCGTAAATAGCACCAGCGCGAGGCTCGGGACGATCAGTGCCTCAGGCCCCTCACCGCGCACCAGAAGGGCCAGCATTCCGTCGTTCATGTGCCGGAGCGGGCTGGCCAACGAAACCGTGTCCATCCAGTCGGGCGCGTAGTCCAGGGGGAAGAAGGTCCCGGACATGAAGCCCAGCGGGAGCACGATCAGGTTGGACGCGGCGGAGGCGGCCTGTTCGCTCCGGAAGAGGGTACCGAGCATGATCCCCAGTGAGAAGAACGCCACGACACCGAGGAGGAAGAGCGGGAGGGCCATCCACCATCCGCTCTCCAGACGCAGGCCGAAGAACGGCAGGAAGGCCACAGACAGGAACAGCACGGCCTGGACGACCGCCACCCCGACCGTCACCCCGAACCTGGACACGAGGATGGTCATCGGCCGCACCGGGGCCAGCTGGAGTCGACGCAGCAGTCCGCTCTGCCGCCACGTGACCAGGGTCAGCGCGGATGCGAAGACGGCGGACATCGCGACCCCGAACGAGAGGATGCCGGGCGCGATGTACTGGATGGGCATGAGGTCGGCATCCTGCCCCTCTCCCATATCGGCAAAGAGCACGCCGAACAGGATCAGGATGAACAGCGGCAGGAGGAAGGCGAAGAAGAGCGCCGCCCGGTCCCGCACGAACCCCTTGGTCACGGCTATGGACATCTGTTGGAGAGCGGTCATGAGCGGTACTCCCGTCCGGTGAGCTCGAGGAAGACGTCCTCGAGGGTGGCTGTGCGGACCTGGAGGGACCCGGCGGCGCCCCGTTCGGTGATCTCCTTCATGACGGGCCCCGGGTCGAGGACGGAGAAGAGCACCACTCCGTCCTCCTCCACCACCGAGGTGACACCGGCGATGCCTCGGATGGCGTCGGCCTCGATCACCTCCCGTGGCAGCTCCATACTGGTGGGCCGGTCCAGGTCCCGGACGAGTGCGCCCGGGGTGTCCATCGCGATGATCCGGCCGCTGTCGATGATCGCGATCCGGTCACACAGGCGCTCGGCCTCCTCGATGTAGTGGGTGGTGTAGACGATCGTCTTACCGCGTTCCTTGATCCCTCGCAGGACGTCCCACAGGTTGTGGCGGGCCTGGGGGTCGAGCGCGGCCGTGGGCTCGTCGAGGAAGAGGACCTCGGGGTCGTGCACAAGTGCGCAGGCGATGGAGAGGCGCTGGCGCTGGCCGCCGGAGAGCTTGTCCTCCCGCACGTGAGCGTGCTCGGTGAGGCCGACCAGTTCAAGGACGTCGTCGACCCGACTGACAGGGGCCGCGTAGAGGGCGGCAAACGCGACGAGCTGCTCGCGCGCGTTGAGGCGCTCGAAGAACGCCGAGGACTGGAGCTGCACTCCGATGCGGGGCAGTAGCTCGGTGTTCCTGGGCCAGGGGGAGGCGCCCAGGAGGTTCACGGAGCCGCCGTCCGGCTTGCGCAGCCCCTCCACCAGTTCGAGTGTCGTCGTCTTTCCCGCCCCGTTGGGGCCCAGAATCCCAAAGAATTCGCCTTTGCGAACGGTGAACGAGACGTCGTCCACCACCCGTTTCCCAGCATAGGACTTGGTGAGGCCCGAGACGGTGATCGCGGGCCGGCCACCGTTCACTTCTGTCATGGCTTCCGTTTCTCCGATTCTTGGTTTCGCGGTTGGGTGGTGTCGCTGTCTTCCTTCGCCCCGGCCGTCCTACTTCTTCGCTGCCGTAACGCCACTAAGCGGTAAAGTCCGGTGATGACCAGCGCGGTCCCCGCCAAGATGAGCACGGCGGCCAGGGCACCGAACACCAGTTCCAGCAGTACGAACCACAGGACCAGGGCCGCCGCCGCCAGCGTTGTGTAGAAGAAGCCGGCTGTGACGGCGTATGCGACGTACACGCTCCGAACCCACCGGGGCGACTGAGCACTTCCCAGGCCCTGGCCGTCCCCTGCGTCCCGGGCGTTCCCCGTCACGCCTTGCGCGCCCTTTCCGAATCGGCCGCGCACAGAGGCTCCGACGTGTGCAAAAGAGTCCCGCGCGAGGTTCTCCATCCCCAAGGCGTGGTTGAGCATCGTGTAGCCGTCCAGTCCCAGGAAGGGCAGGAAGTTGACCAGTCCGGCGACGAGCCCGCAGAACAGCAGGAGCGACACGAACGTGTGCGCCGTTCCGCCCTCCGGAACCGCCCACCAGAGCAGGAGGACCGGGGGCATCACCAGGAGGCTGACGAAGACCCCGGCGAAGGCGATATGGACCCGCTGGCGGCGAGGGAGGACCTGGACGTCCTCCACAGCGCAGTAGGGGGAGAGTAAGGGGAGCCGCCACTGGACCCCGATCTCCGCCACCCGGGCCCCGTAGTGCTTGGCGGCCACGCCGTGGCCGATCTCGTGCAGCGCGAAGAAACCCCAGAGGACCACGAAGACGAGGAGCCCGATCCAGGGGCGGCTCCAGGTCTCCTGAACCGCCTCGACCAGGACCGGAGCGTTGAGTACGGCCACGAGGAGGGTCACCGCGACCGCAACGAGGGCCGATACGACGAACCACGGCGAGAACACCAGGCCGATCCGCCGGGCGAGCGCGCCCAGTGGCACGTCGGGGCGAGCCACCGCCAGTCGGGCACGGACCAGGCCCCGCTGCGGTTCGGTCTGCCGGTCAGGGGTGTGGCCTGGGGCCCGCGGTGCGGTGCCCGTCAGGAGACGGCGCCTGGCAAGCGTGCCCATGATCGTGCCCCACGAACGGTCGTCGAGGGTGCGGTGGAACACCGTGCGGTACTCGTCCGCGATGTCGCGGAGGCTGTTCCTGCCGTCCAGCCTGGTGATGATGAAGTGCTCGCGGGTGCCCACCGTCATCAGCCGATCCGCTACCGGGTCCTTGATGACGTGGATGCTCCGGCCGCGCCGGATCAGGGGCGGTCCGACGACGATGTCGTCCCGGATGCTGGGCCGCATCGGTGCGGCCCCGTCGCCGGTGTCCGCACCGCCGGCCTCGTCCTGGGCGTTCACTCCACGGCCCCTGTGCCGACCTGGTCCACGCGGTCCGCCTCGGCCGCCGCGGAGACCCTGTTCTCCCCGTGCGGCCTTTCGGCCTCGTCGACCACCCGCCCCAGGAGGTAGGAGAGGTAGGCCTCGTCCACGATCGTCGCGCCCAGCCGGTTGTTGGTCATGTGCATGTACGGCATGAGCAGGATGCGCAGCGCGAGCGCGGGGTCGGTCACCGGCCTCGGCTCGCCCTCGTCCCGGGGCTCCCGCGGCCGGGCCGGGTCCCAAGCCGGGAAGAGCAGCTCTCCGGCCTCGGCGAGCGCAGTCACTCGGGCTCGCAGTTCCTCGCAGTGGTCGGCCCAGGCCCGCACGAACGAACTCAGCCGAGCCGCATCCCCGCCGTGGACCGCCGACTCGATCTCCGAGAATCGTGGGGAAAGCCGGGCGGCCATGAGCCCGAAGTTCTCCTCGTACCGGTCCACCGCCGCCAGGTCCGTGAGCTCGAAGGCGTTCTGCCAGAAGTCGTGGTAGCCGCTGTAGAAGGCCCTCAATGCCGCGCGGTCGCTGAGGAATGTGGTGCCCATGACCATCATGAGCTGGGAGGCGATCCCGAGCAGGACCGTACGCAGGTGGGTGTTGGCCTGGTCAACAACGGACAGCACGAGGTCGCTGGAGTGCTCGAAGTGCCACTCCGCGAGCTCGATTCCCTTCGGCCCGCCGTACTTGCGGTATTCGGGTTCGTAGGGCAGGAAGTCGTAGGTGTTGTTCTGACGGAGCGGCATCGGGGCGTCCTCGCCGTAACGGGCGATCCGCTCCTCATCCGAGTACTCCAGCCGGAACATGTCCTCGTACATCTCGAGCAGGAACTCGGAGTCGTAGTCGTACAGTGCCGGGCGCCGCTCCAGGTACGCCTGGATGGCCTCCTCTGCGGCCGCGCGCACTGTGCCGGTGAGCTCCGGGGTGCGGGCCTTGAGTCGGAGCCGGACGTGCTGCCCCTCCAGCCAATAGTTGATGAAGAAGTAGCGTTCCAGCACCCCGCGTTCCCGCAGGTCGCGCACGAGCGGGCGTAGACACTCGGTCAGCACGGGTCGGGAGTCGGCAGCGTAGAAGATGTGGATGGCCATCCACTCTCCGGTTTCGTGGGCCTCACTCACTGCGGTCAACTCCCGTTCCCGTCGGCCGGGCCCTCAGCGGGCCTGACGGACCTGGTGATCTCGATGGTCTGTTCGGTGACGTGAGTGCCGTCCGCGCCCCGCAGCCAGAGCTCGTCCGGGCCCGGCTCCATCTCGGTCAGCACCACCTGCCGGTCCGGTCCGGACACCATTCGCTCCAGCAGCTGGAGCGAGAAGAAGCTGGTGAAATCCACGTACTGGGGTTTGGTCGACTGTGTGGCGGTCTCCGGAGCGTCGTCGGCACCGGGCTCCGGCCGGTCAACGGACACGAACACCCGCTCGGGGAGACCCTGCGCGGTGTGCCAGCGCCGCCAGGCGAGGAACCAGTCGGCGTCGCTCTGCTCGCTGGTCCGGACGGGCATCCGGCCGGACGACGTCTGCCAGGCCCGTCTGCTGAGTACGAGGCCGCGGTAGCGCACCCTGGGGCGGCTGGTCACATCAGTGTCCGTGGCCAGCGTGCGGGTGCCCTGCCACAGGTCCAGCGGCGCCATCGCCGTGGGGGTGAACAGGAGCAGGGCGCGCTGGACCTCGGGGAGCGCCAACGGCAGGAGGAAACCCAGGTACACGGGGATCACGGTGCGCTCGATCCGCGGGCAGTACAGGTACAGCCCGGTCTCGTCGCTGTGCCGGATCTGGAGCTCCTCGACCCGGACGCACTCCTGCTCCGGACGGGAGCTGACCTCACCTGGGCAGACGATCTCGTATTCGGTGACGGTGGGGTGCAGGTTCAGGTTGGTGTTGTCGTAGCCGCCCGTCAGTTCGGCGAGGACGGCCCCGTCCGGGCAGACCTCCAGAAGGGTGCGCCGGAGTTCGTCGAGGACTGCCGGCTCCCCGGTCTGCTCGAAGCAGTGCAGGAAACGGGAGTAGAGCAGGGTCAGGCCGCTGTAGGAGCGATTGACCACCGCCAGGGGGCGCTCTTCGCCGCTCTCCGGCCCGTCCTCCTCGGGCGGTTGTGGCCGGGCCTGCCCCCCTGCAGTTTGTTCCCCCCGGGGCGCTCGCCCCACCTGGAGGAAGAAGCTGCGGGAGTCGAGCTGGTGGACGGGCAGCGGGAGCAGGTCGGCGACGGCCTCCATGAACTCGTCGTCGAGGACAAGATCGGCGTCCGGCCCGGGGAGCTCTGCGTGGGCCAGGCGCATGCGGCGGACCAGTTCGACCCGGGCCGTGTCGAGCGCCGTCATCTCCGACATCCGCAGCCAGTTGTCGAGGGGGACGTACTCGCCCTGCTCGTCGAAGGGGGTGCGTTGGGAGCTGGCCTGGAGGAACTGGTCGTAGATATCGAGGTGGAACTCGTGGACGAACTTCAGGACGTCGTCGCAGGTCCCGTTCTCCCCGAAACGGGCACGGAAGAAGCCGAGGAGGACCAGCCGGTGCGGGAGCATCATGTCGAACAACGGCAGGATGCCGGTGAGACCGCGGAGGTCGTTGAGGATCGTTTCGTCCCAGCGGTTCCGGTTGGCGCGTACACCGATCTCGGGCAGGGAGACGTCCTCGTAGAGCACCCCCTGGGGCATGGGTGCGGCCTCCGGATCCAGGAACTCCAGGGTCTGTCCCAGCGCCTCGTGCACGGCGTCCCGCAGGTCGCGGCGGCGGTCCGTCCCGGCTCCGGGGTAGGCAGCGACGAGTTCGGCGACCCGGTCGAGCCCGACGACCACACGGTCCGCCCAAGCACGGTCGAGTCCGGCCATCCCGTCCCGGAAGGTGCGGAGCGGGTCCGGGCTGTGGATGTCGATATCCAGGGTGGGCAGGGTCAGCAGGCTGAGTCTGAGCAGGGACCTCAGGTAGGCGCGCAGCTCCCCGGGGTCGCGTTCCCTCTGGTCCGCCAGGCGTTCGGCCAGTGCACCCAGGCGGGTTCCCGGGTTCTGGTCGAGAATCTCGATGATCTCGCCGAGGAGTCCGCTGTGGGAGACGAAGAAGAGTTCCTCGCGCAGGGACTCCAGGAGGACCGGGTCCTCACCGTCCCCGGTGGACTTGGTGCGCCGTACGTACCGCACCCGGTCGCGGTCGAGGCTGTGGCCGGAGGAGACGGCGACTGGGAGATCGGCCAGCCGTTCCCAGTCCTGCCCCACGGCCGCCGCCAGCCTGCCGAGGGTGCCCATGTTCACCCGGACGTGGCTACGGACGACGAGGTTCCGCGATCCGCTCTCCAGGATCTGCCCGGTGTCCGCGAAGGTTCCGGCCGCCACCGTGGTCAGCGTGCTGAACGGGCTGGTTTTGCAGGCGGTTCGGAAGACGTACTCGAGGAGGGAGCGTTCGACCTTGCGGGCCTGTTTGGGCAGGCGGCGGGGGTCAGCATCGAGATAGGTAGGCAGGTAGCGCTCCAGCGAGGGCGAGGCGAGCAGGAGCCCGTGCCGGAGCCGGGGGTCGTCGGCCAGCCCGTGCACGTGGGTGCGCTGGCGCTCCAGTTCGTGGGCGAGGACCTCGTCGCCGTTGGCGAGCTCCCGTTCCAGGGCCTGCCGTTGGCTGATCCAGTCGACGATCTCCTCCTGGAGCGCTTCGGGAAGGCGTTCCAGGGCCTTGTCCAGCCGAGCCCGGCTCCGCGGCATCCGCAGGTTGTGTGCGTCCCGCCGGAGGGAGAGCAGCGCACGCCGAACGTTCCCGTCGTACTCGGTGACCAGTGGCTCGATCGTGTCCCCGAGCGCCGTGGCCCGTTCACGGAGGTAGTGCTCCCTGGCCAGGATCCCCGCGGCCCAGTCAGTGGTAGCGGTGCAGCCGAGTGGTCGTACGGCGTCCCAGGGCAGACCGCCCACGCGCAGCATGAACACGTCGGTGCTGGTCCAGTGCTCCCGTGGCCCTCGCCGGGTCGTGGTCGGGACTGTGCCGGTGTTCCCGGTCATCGGTTCTGCCTCCTCGTTCACTCCGTGGGCGGGTTCAGACGTTCCGGTAGACGAACTCGGGCTGTCGGTCCCGTTCGTGACCGATCATCAGGATGATCAGTGGCCACTCCCGGTCGTCGGAGAGCCCCAGCTCCTCCCGGTAGGAGACGTTGTCGAACCCCAGGGCGGCCCCGCAGCCGATCCCGAGCGCGGCGCAGGCCAGGTACACGCTCTGTGTGACAGCACCGACTTCGGCGTTCACCAGCCGGTAGCCGCGCGGGCCCGCGGCCTCGACCACAGCCCGCGGGCGGGCGAGAACGGTGAGTACCGCCGCGCACTGTTCGAGGTTGTAGTTGTTCAGGAAGTAGTTCCGCTGAAGGAACTCACCGACGGGGTGTTCGTTGAGCGGGCTCAGTCCGCCGTCTCGCGGCAGGTGGTCGTAACTGCCCTGTGCCAGGCCGTCGACGTGATTGACGTGCACACTCACACGGCTGAGCCCGGTGGAGTGCAGCAGGGTCGAGGCACTTTCCGCGGCGGTGAGCACCGCGGCGAGGTCAGCCTGGGGCAGCTCCGGCGGGGAGCTGAACCTGCCGAAGCTGCTGCGTCGCTCGCGCAGTGCGGTCGTGACGGGGAAGTCCAGTCGGGTGGGTTCAGGGAGAAGGTGGACCGGGCCAGGGCTGACCGGTGGCCAGTCACGTGCGGGGGCGAGCCGGTCGTCCCCGGGCTCCCCGTCGGCTGTGAGGGTCTGCGCGTGGGCGCCGGTCACCTGGGGGAACCGGAGGGTACGCCGGGAGAGCTCCGTTTCCCGGAGTGTCACGGAAGGCCGCGGGGACCCCGCACGGGGGTCCACCGCTCGGGTTGGTCCCGTCCCCGTATCTCCCTGCCGGACAGGTTCTGGCCGAGCTGTCCCGGAGGGTGCCAGGGCCCAGGGCAGCGGCACCACCCCGAACACGCTTTCCTCGTCCGTGATCAGCCCCAGGAGCCGGTTCAGTTCCGGCTCGTTGAACCACAGTCGCGGCCTGATCGGCAGTCCGGCGGCCCGGGCTGCCACGCGCCAGGAGCCGAGCAGCGCGCCCAGGTCCATGGTCACGACGTGATAGGCGAAGCTGTTGTATTTGAATGAGTTCTTCCAGAACTTGACGCTGACCAGCAGGTACTGGTCTGCGAGGGGCACGTCGTCCGGAAGCGCGGAGCGCACGTGGGCGGTGACGTCCCCGGCCAGGAGCCGCTGCATGGAGTGGTGCGGTGTGCTGAAGTTGTAGATCCCCGGTGCCAGCGGCCCGCCCCTCCCGATCACCCAGTAGATCTCCAGGGGGTAGAGGCCGCCTCCGGAGGCCGCGCCCCGGGACCAGGTCGCGGAGGGGAACCACGGCATCCCGCGCAGGTCGGGGTTACCGTGCACGGCCAGCCGTCTCCCGGTGAGCCCGTAGGAGTCGCGGAGCAGGGCGGCCAGAAGTTCGATCGTCCACTCGCCCAGTTCGGTCCCCGCCCCGCCCCGCGGGTCACCGCCGAGAAGCCCTTCCTGGAGGGTGCCGGGCAGCGGTTCAGCGTCGGGCAGGGGGAAGTGCCGGGCTCCGTCGTAGAACTTGTGCCGACGGGGCTGGTCGTCCCAGTCGGGGTCGAAGTCCCGCGGTTCCATCGGTTCTCTCGCCCTGCGTACGATCGCGTCGACGTAACTGGCGACAGCTGTCACTGAAAGGCTCCTCTTGGCTGTTGGCTGTGGGTGCCGGGCACGGCAGACTCGGGGGCGGCACCCCGGGGCGGCCCAGGCGCGGCGGCTCAGGGGAACGGGTGCGGTACCGCCGAGTCGAGTGCCGCGCGGACACTGCCGCGGTCACGGCCGTGAGTTCGGGAGACCTCTCCGATCCTCGGCATGACCAGGGCCCGCTGCCGATCCCAACCGAAGTCGATGGGGAGCAGGCCGGGGGTGAGCACGCACATGGTGTGCACTCCGATCTGGAGTTGTTCCGAGGAGGTCTGGTCCACCGTGACCGTGTCGAATCCAGCCGACGCCAGCTGGTCGCGGCAGTACGCCAGGTCATCAGTGAGGTCGTGGTTGCGCGGCCGGTCCCGGCCCCACTTCCGATACGCCTCCGCAGCGGGGACAGTGGCAGGGTCGGGCCCGGCGTGCGGGCCCAGGACGTGGTCAGCGTGCACCCGGGTCTCCGCAAGCCCGTAGAGCCCCGGGTGGTCTTCCAGATCGCGCACCCGGCGGAAGTCGGTGGCCATAGCGAGCAGGTGCTCCCGGAACCGGGTGGTGTGGGCAGCGGCGTTGGGCACCTCGAAGGCGACCTCGCGCAACGCCGACTCGGCGGCGGCCTCTGGATCCAGATTGGCTCCGGCCCCGAAGCAGAGCATGCCCGGACCCGCGTCCACGCGTTCGGCCACTGCGATGACGACGGGGATCGAAAAATCCGGCCTGGCGTCGAAGAACCGCACGCGGTAGCCGTACATCGCGAGCCGGGCCACCATCCACCGGGTCGGGGTGCGCTCCCAACTGTCCGCGGTGATCTCGGTGAGCGGGAGGCGTCCGTACCAGGCCAGCAGGAAGGCATCGCGCTCCACACGCTCGAATATCCCGTGAAGGACGGCCTCTTCCCGGCTGCCGCCGGTAGCGCACCCGTTCGAGCACTCTTGGGCGATCTTCCGGTCGGCACCACTCCCGTGGTAGTACACCGAGGTCTCGGGGACGAGGACGGGTCGCCGGTCGCGTAGGGAGTACCCCCATACCCAGGTCAGCTCCGTCTCCTCGCAGAAGGGCTGGTAATGGGGGTTGTGTTCGTAGAAGGAAGGGTCGTAGGAGCCGAGTTGACGGGGGTCGATCGCCTCGGCTGCGAACTGCCGGTAAGAGCCCCTGACCGTCGGCCGGGTTCGTCGGGCGTCGAGCCCGACCGAGCGCTCGAGTCCTTCGAGCAGGCCGAGCCGAAGGCTCTCCCGGTAGCGGTCCGCATGGCCGCCCCAGTAGGACTGGTGCAGGTAGCCGGACCCGCGTACGGACACGTATCCCACAGTCGGTGCGGTGGTGGTGTTGTCCAGCCGGGGGAGGCTCCGTGCGGCGAGGGCGCCGCAGACCGGGTTGGTGAGCCCGGCCACGGGCAGCCGGTACTCGGCGGGGCGTCTCACCCGGGTGGCACCGGGGTCGGGTTTGGGGAGTCGTCGTGGTTCGATCACAGCCGCGGACGGTGTGTCCGGGGTGTCTTCGGCGCATCCCGGGCAGCGCGCCTGGGGCAGCAGCGGATGTCTCCGGACCCCAAGGTTCGCAAGGTCCAAGCGGTACACGTAGGGGTTGCCGTTGGCGTCACCGTCAGCCCGGCGTCCGGGTTCGCCCAGGACGTCGGCCAGAGCCCGGACCGTGTCCAGCGCGAACCCGGTGAGGTGGGGTGGCTCGATGGTCGCCCGCATCCGACCGCCGAGTTCGAGGGCGTCGCGTTCCTCGTCCGGACGCAGGCGCTGCCAGCGCTGTGCCAGGCACACCAGACAGCCCGAGGCCAGGGCGGGGCCGTTCCGGACCGGCCCCAACAAAACGGCGCCGTCACAGAGGAAAACGGGGAGCACCGGACCGTCGGGGCCTGGGTCGCGCCAGCAGAGGTCGGCGGTCTCTCGGAGCAGGTCCCGTTCCCCGAGGGTGTGCACCACGACGCCGGCCCACGGGCCGTTCGGCCCCTGGGGCAGGGCCCGTTGCAGCCGGACCCGTGCCTGTTCCAAGCGGGGATCCGAGACAATGCCGTCAGTTCGGTCCGTCATCCGGCGGTCGCCCCAGTGACGGTACCGTTCGCCACGGTCAGCAGGGCACGGACCGTGTGGACGCCGGTCCGTACCGCGAGGTCCAGAGAGCCGGTGGGCACGACGACGACGTCCCGCCCGTACTGGAGCAGCAGGTCCAGCACGTGCTCGGCCGTGGCGGGTGGATCGTCCGTCCGCGGTCCACGCGGGGTGGGACCGACCGTGATAGCACGCGGATCGAAGGCCTCCAGCCAGACCGGGGTGATCTCCTCGGCCGGGACGGCCTCGTCCGCCAGCTGCACCATCGCCACCAGGTCTCGGAGGGCCGTGACCAGGGCCTCGATCTCGGTGGACCCGTGTCCCAGAGCCCAAAGTCCGGGGATTCCCTCATCCGGTTCGCCGTCCCGCTTCCCCTTCTCCTCTTGTTGCTCCTCCTGTTCCTTCCTCCGCACCAGGACAGTGGGGACCAGGCCCGGCAGCAGGAAGTGCACCGTTTCGATGCCAAGGGTCCGGATGACCCTGGTCAGGAACTCCAGTTCGCTCCCGGCCTCGGGGGTTCCTGGGTCAAGACGGATCACCGGGGACCCAGCCGCGGCGTGTTGGAGTGCGTCGAGGGCCGCGGCTCCGAACAGTCCGGCGTGGACGGCATGTCCGATGGTCGATCCGGCCCCCTCGCCCGCGTGGGTTCGCTCGTAGAGCCCGTCCCGGTTGGCGCTGGTACGAGGGTGCACCGCGGCGACCGGTACCCGGAACGCGGCCCCGTCGGCCAGGCCGATCCCGGTCACGACTGGTCCCGGGGGCTGTCCGAGGTGCACGCCGGTGGCCGCGCCGAGCTGGCCGGACCCCAGGAGCGGGCTCTGGGGGTCCCCGTGCGCGCCGAACTGCGCGGGGGCCGGAACAGCGGCGGGATCGGTGTGCGCGGCGCCCATCTCCACGTGGCGTAGCGCCGCCGCGTGGATCGTGCGCAACCGGGCCCGGAGCGTGGTGTGCAGGTCCGCGCGGGCGACCCGCCTCCCTTCCCGGTCCTCACCAGCCAGGAGTATCCGGCTCATTTTCAGCGGTGACTGGGCCAGATCGAGGTCGAGGAAGTCCTGGACGATCCCGAAGTGCTCGCCCACCATGGCCTCCGTGGCCTTGTAGGCCTCTTCCACGGCCTCCGGGACGTCGGGCTCGGGGGAGATCCCGGCGAGGTCGGTAAGCGCCGCACGTGGGTGTGCGATGCCGCGATGACCACAGGGACAGGAGGGGTGGGGCAGGATCCGCTCGGAGACGCTGTCCAGTGTGCGCAGGTCCTGGACGAGGGCGGCGCCGAAGGTCTCCCCCTCGATCACACCGGTGCTCCAGCGGAAGGCCTCGAAGGCCAGCGCGTTGCCCAGCATCGCGGCCTGCGGGCCCGAGATCCGGACGTCGTCCGGGCGTTCCCCTCCGGTTTGGAGTCGGCGCCAGACCCGCGCCGCCACTGTGTCGTCCGCGGTCTCGGTGTATCGCAGGAGCGCGCAGTTCCAGCACGACTCGGTACCACGGAGGTCGAACGGCCCCATCACCGCTTTGCCGTCCAGAACTACCAGAGTAAGAAGCGGAGGGCTGCGCTCATGCGCGCACAGTCGCCACACATCGGACAGTGACCGGTCCCCCGCGGCGAGGAGGACGAGGTTGTAGCTGGCCAGGTCCCCGGGGGTGAGGCCGGACAGGTGAAGACCGGTGGCCCTCAGTTCCACCGGGCAGCCCTCGCCCTTGAGCTGGTCGGCCTCCTCGAGGAGAGCGGTGGAGATCCCCGCTTCGGAAGCGGTATCGACGTGTGCGGCGCCGTTGCGGACCAGGCCGAGCGCGGCCCGTTCCGCGACCGGGCCCTCACCCACGACCAGGACCCTCAGGTCCCGGAATCGCGCGAAACGTTCGTGGCCGCCGTCGACGTAGTGCTCCACGTAGTCGATCTGGCGTTGGAACCGGGTGGTGGTCTCCTTATCGAGGAACGTGCCCGGCGAAGGGCGGCTGTCCCGTGCGAAACCCCGTTCGAGGAGTGTGCCGACCAGGTGGAGCAGCATCGGCCTCTGCTGCTCGGGGATCACCCCCTCCAGTTCAGCGACGGTGACCCCGCCGTCGAGGAAGGGGGCCAACGCGGTGAAGAAGCGGTAGGCGGTACGGCCCTTGACGGCGAAGCTCGCCTCCGCGTGCCGGAAAAGCACCCCGTCGCCGGTGTCGGCGAACAGGACGTCGTGCCGCAGCCGTGGTCGGACCTCCCGGATCTCCCGCTCCCCCGTAGTGGAACGGTCCGACGGCGCGTGCTCCGCGGGCTCTGTTCGCATGGCTGTGACCCCTGTTCGCAAGTCTCAGTGTCCGTTGGGCCGATGCGGCGTCGCACCCATGGGCGGGGCGGGTGCCGGTCGACCGTCCCCTGCGCGAAGCAAGCCTCACGAATCGGGACGCACGATCGATCCTCCGAAGGGGTCCTTGCACTTGTCTGGCGTTCTCATAGCACCTGGTGCCCGCATCGTCTTGTTCGTGTCCGGGCAGGTCAAAGCGGGCGTGGGGAAGAGGTGAACCGGGGTGGTGTCCGCCGGATGCCAGGAAGACACCCAGGCATGCCAGGAAGGGACCTCAGCGCGGTTCGGACGAGCCTGTCGGGTCGAGTGGACCGCTGGGTTCGGGGCTGCCGGGGTCTGAGGCGACCGGTTCCTCCAGGGTGACCAGGTCCAGGAGCTGGCGCGCCTCAGAGAGGGCCTCGGCCAGCTCCGTGCGTCCAGACTCGGCCCTCTCGGAGAACCCGCTCTCCAGCTAGCCGCGAGTGGTCGCCAGCCAGGTGACCACCCGGTCGTCGCGAACCCGGGGCGTGGTGTGCGCGACCTCGCTGACCAGGTCGGCCAGGGCCCAGAGGGCCTGCGGGGTGTTCCTGCCCCGCAAGGCGTCCAGGTAGGGGGGCGAGGTCGTCGCCGGTTGCGTCGGGGGTGTCCGGGAGATCGGCGGGGCGCGGGTCCCTCAGCGGGACAGGTCGGCCCCGGCCAGGCGCTCTATGGTCAGCTGGGTGTGTGCGGCCATGTCCACGCCCTCGGGGTCGAGCAGCCACTGGACCTGGAGGCCGTCCATCACCGCGATGATCGAGACCGCCACGGCACGGGCGTCCATGTCCCCGGCGACCTCTCCGGCCGTCTTCGCCTCTTCCAATGCCTCGGTGAGGATGCCCCGGAGCCCGTCGTAGCGGTCGCGGAAGTAGCCCTGGGCGGGGTGGTCGTCGGTGACGCTCTCGGCGGAGAGCACTGCGTAGAGCTGGACGATGCCCTCGCGTGCGGT
Source organism: Nocardiopsis oceani (assembly GCF_054777395.1). NCBI lineage: Bacteria > Bacillati > Actinomycetota > Actinomycetes > Streptosporangiales > Nocardiopsidaceae > Nocardiopsis > Nocardiopsis oceani. The sequence continues at coordinate 47,818 of NZ_BAAHAR010000035.1, read as the reverse complement.
GTTGCGCCGGATCGTGTCGACGAGGTGGCGGAGGAAGTCGAGGCCGCGGGGGCGCTCGTCGCCCAGGTCCTCGATCGCGGAAGCGTCACGCAGGTCGAGGACCCCGGTGAGCAGGGCTTCCTTGGAGGGGAAGTGGTGGAGCACCCCTGCCTGGGTGAGCCCGGCCCGCTCGGAGATCTCGGCGAGGGACGCCTTGTTGTAGCCCTTGGTCGCAAAGGCGTCCGTGGCGATCCGGAGGATGTCCGCGCGCCGCTCGGCACGGTCCCCGCGCGGTGTCCGTCGTCGGGTTCCGCCGTTGCCTGCTCGCTTGGATCTCACGGGGGCGAGTCTACGGCCCTGCTCGTCCGATGCCCCCCGGAACCCCTGCGAACAGGGCAGTTCCGCCTACCTACCGACTACTTGGTAAATAATTCGAAAAGGTACCTACCGAACACTCGTTAAGTGTGTTGTCATGCAGGCGGCACGGACCCGTGACACGGGCCCCTCGCGACGAAGGGAGGACGCACGCCCGAACCCCCGAGACGACCCGCTCAGCAGTAACGGGAGAAACCATGAATCGCTCCACCCCCAGAACCCCCGAACCCGACCACCGGAGCCCCCGCCGCGGACGCGTCCCCGCCGCCCTGGCCACGGCCTGCGCCCTCGCCCTCGGCGCCACCGCTGTCGGCGCGGCCACCTCGGCCTCCGACCGGACCGACGCCACTGCGGTCGCGGCCTCCTCCGAACAGTCCGCCGCGCAGACCGCCGCGCAGGACTCGGCGAGTGTCTGGATGACCACGCCGGACCGTTCCCACACCCTCACCCAGCAGGACGACGTGCCGTTCACGTCCTCGCCCGAGGACATCGACATCGCGGTCGACGACGACCAGCGCGAGCAGACCTTCACCGGAGCCGGCGCCTCGGTTACCGAGGCCTCCGCGCACCTCATCTCCGAACTGCCCGAGAGCGAACGCGACGAGCTGATGGCCACCCTGTTCTCCCCGGAGGACGGGATCGGACTGAGCTACCTGCGCCAGCCGCTGGGCAGTACCGACTTCAACGCCGGTGACTTCTACACCTACGAGGACACCCCCGGAGAGTTCAGCATCGACCGGGACCGGCAGGAGATCATCCCGGTCGTCCAGCAGGCCCTGGAGCACAACCCGGACATCCGCTTCATGGGCAGCCCGTGGTCGCCCCCGGCCTGGATGAAGACCGGCGGTTCCCTCAACGGAGGCGGGCTCGACCCCGACCACTACGAGGACTACGCGGACTACCTGGTCAACGCGGTCGAGGCGTACGCCGACGAGGGCATCGACCTCGCCGACCTCACCATGCAGAACGAACCGCTGCTGGACACCGACTACCCGTCCACCTACGTCCCCGCCGACGAGCAGGCCGCCTTCTTCCACGTCCTGGACGAGGCCCTCACCGAGGCCGGACTGGACACCGATCTGTACGCCTACGACCACAACTGGGACGAGCCGGAGTACCCGTTGGAGGTGTTCGAGGGCACCGAGGGCATCGACCGGGTCCAGGGCGCCGCGTTCCACTGCTACGCGGGCGACCCCTCGGCGCAGAGCGAGGTCGTGGACGCGGGCAAGCGCGTGTACTTCACCGAGTGCTCGGGCAGCGGTGACGGACCCGACGGCGAGGTCTTCTCCGAGACCCTGTGGTGGCAGTCCGAGCACCTGGTGGTGGGCAACATGCGCAACGGCGGCGAGACCACCGTGACCTGGAACCTCGCGCTGGACGCCGACGGCGGCCCGCACCAGGGCAACTGCGACGACCGGTGCACCGGGGTCGTGGCGATCGACGGCTCCGACACCACCTACAACGGCGAGTACTACGTACTCGGCCACCTGGCCGGGTTCGTCGAGCCCGGAGCCACCAGGATCGGTTCCACCAGCGAAGGCAGCGGCGGGGTCCAGAACGTGGTGTTCGAGAACCCGGACGGCGGGAAGACCGCGTTCGTGGTCAACGCGGACACCGAGGAGGACCACACCTTCTCCGTCACCGAGGACGGGGCCTCGCTGTCGTACACCCTGCCCGCCGGTTCGGTGGCCACCTTCACCTGGTGACCCGGCCGTGAGTACGGCCTAGCCGGGACTATCGAGCAGAGCAGGGAGCTGGCGGGCCTCCGAGAGGGCGCCCGCCAGCACTGCGCCCACCGGCAAGGCACCCGCCAGCGCTGCGCCCGCCAACAGGGCGTCCGCCCCGGTTCGGTCGGTCAGCCCACGCACTCGCAGTGCGGAACGGCCACGTTGAGCGCGGTCGCCAGCACCGTCAGCGCCAAGGGCAGAACCACGACCAGGGCCGCGGCCGCGTTGACGACGAGCCCGGCGGAGGGTCCGGGCGGCCGGACCTGGCGGCGTACCCGGCGTACCGGGCAGGCTCCCGACGCGGACAGCGCCGGTTCGGGCCCGCGCACCCCCGACGCCGCCATGATCCCGAGGGCGTGGGCCAGCGCGTGCGGACCGACCTCGCGCGCGGCCCGGTCGTCAGCGGCCCACTCCACCAGCTCGGGAACCTCCCGCGCCGCCGCGCGGAGCAGCGGAACACCGGGGAAGGCGGTGTCGAGCAGCCTCGTCCAAGTGACCAGGAAGTGGTGGCGCCCGTCCAGGTGTGCGCGTTCGTGGGCGAGGACCGCGCGCAGCTCGGAAGCGTTCAGCTGATCGAGTGCTCCCCTGGTGACGACGATGCCCAGTCCCCGGCCGGGCAGGCAGTAGGCGGCGGGTTCGGGGGTGTCCACCAGCCAGACCCGGTCCAGGTGCAGGGTGCGGCGGCGGCCGCTGGCGCTCAGTTCTCGTCCGTGCTCCCGCGTCCAGGCGACGCGGGCGCCGCGGCGCCGGACCGCGGTCCAGGAGAACCGTGCCAGCCCCGCCCCGCCCAGGAGCCCCGCGATCACGAGTCCGCTCTCGGCCCCGTTGGCGTGTACCGCCTGGAGGAGGTCGGCGCAGGCGGCGACGAACGCCTTGATTCCGGGGCCCATCACCTGGGTGACCAGGGTGGCGAGGAGGACCCCGCAGGCCAGCAGCCACGTGACGGTGGTGAGCGTCCACAGCGCGAGCATCGCCCCGGCCGAGGGGCCCAGGCGCCGGTGGAAGGCACGCAGTACCCAAGGACCGGCGGCGCTCCACAGCAGTACGGCGGCCAGAGCCGCGACGGACCAGGTCATGTGTCCTCGTGCCGGGGGATGTCGGCGAGCAGGTCACGGAGGACGTCGAGGTCCCCCGGATCCATCCGGTCGACGAAGCGCAGCAGGGCCGCTTGGGAGTTGCCGCTGTCGTCCAGGGCACCGTGCATGCGCTCGGCCGCGTGCGAGGCGCGGTCGCGCAGCGCCCGGTAGAACCAGAGGCGGCCGGTGCGCTCGCGGTCGACCCAGTCCTTGCGGCGCAGGTTCTCCAGGACCGTGGAGATGGTGGTGTAGGCCGGTTCCCGGCCCGGTAGCGCATCGACCACCTCGCGCACGCTCATCGGTTTCCCCGCGGCCCACAGGACCCCCATCACCGCGGACTCCAGTGACCCGAGCCCGGGAACCGTGTTACTCATGGACCGCCGTTCCTCCTGCGCTTCTCCGTCCAGAATAGGCACGTTTCCCACTCACCTCCCCTCGCTTCCGCCACCGCTTCTAGTCGGCACGGCCCTCCGCCTTCTCGGTCTCGGCACCGGGCCCGGTCGCGGTCTCGGCCTCGGGCCCGGTCGCGGAGTCGGCCTCGTCGTTCTCGTCGTCCCGGCCCGGCTTGCGGTTGAGGAGGGTCGCGGCCACGACCAGGGTGACCGTGCCGACCAGCGCCACCAGGGCGACGGTGTCGGTGGCTCCGCTCAGCTGTGTGAGCGTCCCCTGCGCCTGGTCGGCGACCTCGGCCATCCAGCCGGTGCCGGGGAGCCCGACCATCGACGCGGTGCCGTCGAAGGCCACGAACAGCACGCCGATCCCCACGAACAGCGCCCCGGTCAGCAGCGCGGTCGTGTGGGTGCGCAGCGGGCCGAGACTCACGGTCCGGCCCCGCAGCCACTGGCGGCTGCCCAGGTCGTAGCGGTCCCACAGCAGCGCCAGGAAGAACATCGGAAGCACCATGCCCAGCCCGTAGGCGGCCATGAGCAGCATGCCCCGGACGGGGGTTCCGGTGGCCGCGACGGTGAGCACCGCGCCGAGGATCGGACCCGAACAGAAACCGGCGAGGCCGTAGACCGCTCCGAGGCCCAGGACGGACAGGCTGCCCCGGCCGGCCGCGAACCGGCCCTGGGCGCGGGCCAGCACGCCCCAGGTGAAGCCGAGCCCCAGGATCTGGGCGACACCGAAGGCGATGATCAGGCCGCCCGCCGCGTTGATCAGCAGGTCGCGGTGGCCGTAGAAGAGCATGCTCACCATCGCCGATCCCGCTCCGAGCGGCACCAGGGTCAGGCAGAGTCCCGCGTAGAAGACTCCGGTGCGCAGCAGGAGCCTCCCCGTGTCACGGAACGCGTAGGCGAAGAACGACGGGAGGAGCAGCGCGCTACAGGGACTGAGCAGGACCAGCAGGCCGCCGAGTACGGCCGCGACGAATCCGATGTCCACGGCCGGTCACTCCCCTGCCGCGGCGAGCGCCGTGTCCACGCTCTCCAGGAACACGTCGAGGGGCTGCGCGCCCATGATGGGGTCTCCGTTGACGATGAAGGCCGGGGTCGCGCTGACCCCGATCTGCTGCCCCTCCACGAAGTCGTGTCCGACCTCGATCCCGCTCCGCTCCGAGCGCAGGTCCTCCAGGAACTGGTCGGGGTCGAGGCCGATCTCCTCTGCCACCTCACCGAGGTCCTCGTCCGGGTCCGAGGAGGACTTGAGGTCGTCCTGCCGTTCGAACACCGCCTCCTGGTACTCCCAGAACGCCTCCTGCTCGCCCGCGGCGACCGCGCCCACAGAGAGCGTCTGCGAGACGTCGCCCAGGTAGGGGAACTCCCGCCACTCGATCCGCAGGTCACCGGAGTCGACGTAGCGCTCGACCAGTTCCGGCTGGGTCTCCTGCGCCCAGGTCGCGCAGTAGGGGCAGGCGAAGTCGGAGTAGGCCACCAGGACCACGGGGGCGTCCGCGTCGCCCAGGGCCATCGGGTCGTCGGCGTTGCGCCGGGCCAGGTCCTGCCCCCACTCGCGCTGTTCCTCGTCGACGTGGTCGACCACCGCGGCCGAGTCGGGTGCCTCGGCGTCCCCGTCGTCCTCCAGGTTCAGGCCCACGATCACCGCGACGACCAGGGAGACGAGGACCGCCCCGCCCAGCAGCAGCGGTGAGATGCTCTTCTTCTTCGCGGCCTTCGGCTTCGCACCCTTGGGCTTCGCGCCCTTCGGCTTCGTGCCGACCTTGGACTCGTCGCCGTCCTTCGGCATGCTTCTTCCACCCCCGTTTTCTATGACGCATAGAGAATACTCTATGCTCCATAGAAACCAGCGGCGGCGTGCCAGTACGGTGGCACACAGCCACGACTCGAGGACTCGAGCGCTCGGGCGCCGCACAGGAGGGACGGAACATGCGTGACTGGGGTACACGGCAGTGGGTCACCGCGGCGGTCGGCGCGGCCCTGACCCTACTCGTCCTGGGGTTGCCCGCGGTGCTCATTCCCAACGGGATCTTCGCCCGTGAGATCGATCCCACGTGGTGGTCCTATCCGGTATGGGTGGCCACCGCCCTCCTGTCCGGGCTGCTGTTCGCCACCTACACCCGCCCGGTCGCCGAGGGCTCGGACGGCCCCGGAAGCAAGCGCGGGCTCGGCGGCGGCCTGCTCGCCTGGTTCGCGATCGGCTGCCCGGTCTGCAACAAGCTCGTCCTGCTGGCCCTCGGGACCAGCGGTGCCATGGCCTGGTTTGCCCCGCTCCAGCCCCTGCTCGCCGCCGCCGGGCTCGTCCTGCTGGCCGTGGCGCTGCGTTCCCGGCTCCGCGCGAACGCCGCCTGCCCGGTCCCCGCCCCCACTTCCTGATCAGGACGGACCCTGCTCCGCTCAGAGTGGGAGGCCCGCCTCCACCAGTGCGATCGCGTCGTCCAACACCTCAGCGAAGTCCGCGCCGACCGCGGAGGCAACGGGGGCTACGGGGGCTACGGGGGCATCGGGGCTATCGGGGACCTCGGATGCGCCAGGCGCCGAACCCTCCGCGCCGCCGTCGCCGATCCCCATGGACACCGACGCCAGCACCCCGATGATCGCGCCCGCCCACGTGCGCACGGCCAGGTCCTGCCGGTCCCGCCCCGTCCGGTCGGCCGCCGCCGCGCACAGTTCCTCGATCCCCACCGCGTACCGGTCCATCAGCGCCATGCGCAGTTCGGGCACGGTGAACAGCAGCTCGCGCCGGGACCGGTCCGCCTCCCGCCCCGCCTCGTCCATACGCCCGTAGGTCTCCCGCAGCCCGATCCGCAGAGCCTCGGTGAGCGGCGTCCCCTCGGGTTGGGCCATGAAGTGGCGGAACACCTCGGGGAAGACGTCCTCCACCAGCACCGCCTCGCCCTTGGTCGGGAAGTACCGGAAGAACGTGCTCGGCGAGACATTGGCCGCGGCGGCGATCTGTTCGGTCGTGGTGGCCTCGTACCCCTGCTCCTGGAAGAGCCGCAGCGCCTGGCGGCTGATCTCCGCACGCGTGGCGGCCTTCTTCTGCTCTCGCAAGCCCATGGGCACATCATCGCGCAACCGGGCTCGGTTTCTCATCCCGCACCTTCGGCAGCAGCACGAGGGCCGTCACCGCCCCGGCCACCGCGACTCCGGCGGTCAAACACAGCGTCCCGGCCATGCCCTGCACGAAGGCGCCCCGCACGGACGCCAAGAGCTCCGCCGACCCCGTCTCCTCGGCCGCCCGAACGCCGCCCGCCGGAGTGCGCAGCACCGCCTCGGCCCGGTCCGAAGGCAACCCGGCCACGTCGACGCCCGTGCGGTACCCGGCAGCCAGGACCCCGCCGATCAGTGCCACTCCGAAGGCCCCGCCGACCTGGCGCAGAGCCTGCATGACCGCCGATCCCACGCCCGCGCTCCCCGGCCGCAGCGCGGCCATCGCGGCGTCCATGGTGGCGGGCAGTCCCAGCCCGGCCCCGGCCCCCACCACCGCCATCCACAGTGCCATCAGGCCGTAGCTACCCCCGGCTGCCGCCTCCGCGCCGGATCCGGCGACCGCACCCAGCCCGGCACCGGCGGCGAGCACGGCGAAGCCGGCCGCGATCACCGTCCGTGCCCCGTAGCGCTCCCGGACCGGGCTGGCCAGCAGCACACCCACCAGAAGGCCGCCCACCACGGGCATCAACCGCAGCCCGGTCCCGAGCGGGCCCGACCCGAACACCGCCTGGAAGTACTGCGGGAGCGTATAGATCGCGCCCATCAGGGCGAAGGTCACCAAGGTGGCGAGCAGGACGCCGCCCACGAACCCCCTGCTCCGGAACAGTTCGGGGCGCACGATGGGGTGCGGTGCCCGGCGCACCCACAGGGCGAACCCCGCGAGGAGCAGGACGCCGGAGCCCAACGCCACCAGCGTCAGCGGGGCCGCCCAGCCACGCTCACCCGCCGCCACCAAGCCGTACGTGAAGGCGACCAGACCGCCACTGGCCATGAGCACCCCGGGAGCGTCGAACCGCACGTCGTCCGAACCGCCGGCGCCCGGCACGAGCAGGGCGATCATCACCACCGCGATCGCCACCAGGGGCAGGTTCACCAGGAAGATCGTGCCCCACCAGAAGTGGGCGAGGAGCGCGCCGCCCACGATCGGCCCGAGCGGGATGCCCAGGGTGAGCCCCGCCGTCCAGACCGCGAGGGCCCGTGCCCGTTCCTTTCCGGGGAACAGCGCATTGACCAAGGACAGGGTCAGCGCGGGCACGAAACCCGCGGCGAGCCCGAGCACCCCCTGCCCGATATTGAGCGCTTCGGGGGTGGTCGCCAGTGAGCAGCCCACAGCCGCCGCGGCGAGGGCGAGGAGCGCCACCAGCAGCGGCTTCCGGGGGCCGAACCGGTCGCCCAGGAGCCCGGCGGGGAGCAGCGCAGCGGCCACCATCAGCATGTAGGCGTTCGGGAGCCACTGGAGTTGGGCCGTGGTGGCGTCCAGCTCCACTGCCAGCGTGGGCAGGGCGACGTTCACGATCGTGAGGTTGAGGTCGAAAACCAGGACGGCCAGCGTGAGCGCGGCCAGCGCCCACCACCGATGGGGGATGTCAGTCATCGCCGCTCCAAAATGGACGTGACTGTCTTTTGATAGACACTATCATTTTTTATTGCGCGGCTGTCGAGCCCTGGAGCGGGTTAGCGCGGCCGCGCACAGGAAAGGGATGTGACACGTTCCACATGCGCCGGTATGAAGAGGCGGCCGGCGCGGAGAGGTAGGAAGGACATGACCGGCAACAGAGGCGTGCTCTACCAAGGACCCGGCAAGGTCGAGGTCGAGGACATCGCGTATCCGGAGTTCGTGCTGCGCGACGGACCGGGCGTCAACCCGGCCAACGTGGGCCGCCAGGTCCCGCACGGGGTGATCCTCAAGGTCGTCGCCACCAATATCTGCGGCAGTGACCAGCACATGGTCCGCGGCCGCACCACCGCCCCCGAAGGCCTGGTCCTCGGGCACGAGATCACCGGCGAAGTGGTCGAGAAGGGCCGCGACGTCGAGTTCATCGAGGTCGGCGACCTCGTCTCAGTACCCTTCAACATCGCCTGCGGCCGCTGTGTGAACTGCAAGGCCCGGCGGACGGAGATCTGTCTCAACGTCAACCCGGACCGCCCCGGCTCGGCCTACGGCTACGTCGACATGGGCGGCTGGGTCGGCGGACAGGCGCAGTACGCACTGGTGCCGTACGCGGACTGGAACCTGCTGAAGTTCCCCGACCGCGACCAGGCCCTCGAGAAGATGCTCGACCTCACGATGCTGTCGGACATCTTTCCGACGGGTTACCACGGCTGCGTCAGCGCGGGCGTGACCACGGGTTCAACGGTCTACATCGCGGGCGCCGGGCCCGTGGGGCTCGCGGCCGCCGCCTCCGCCCAGCTCCTGGGCGCCGCCGTGGTGATCGTCGGCGACCTCCAAGAGGACCGGCTCGCCCAGGCGCGCAGGTTCGGCTGCGAGACCGTCAACATCTCCGAGGGAGAAACGGGCGACCTGATCGAGCAGCTGCTCGGTACGCCCGCCGTGGACTGTGCCGTGGACGCCGTCGGCTTCGAGGCGCACGGCAGCGGCGACAAGTCGGGCGAGGAGGCCCCGGCCAGCGTCCTGAACGACGCCATGGACGTCACCAAGGCGGGCGGGTCGATCGGCATCCCGGGCCTGTACGTCACCGGTGACCCGGGTGCGGTGGACGAAGCCGCCAAGGTGGGTTCGCTGTCGATCCGGTTCGGGCTCGGTTGGTCCAAGTCGCACGCCTTCTACACCGGACAGTGCCCGGTGATGAAGTACCACCGCCAGCTGATGATGGCGATCCTCAACGACCGGATCGACATCGCCAAGGCGGTCAACGCCGTCGCGATCCCGCTGGAGGATGCCCCGGAGGGCTACCAGTCCTTCGACAAGGGGGCGGCGAGCAAGTACGTCCTCGACCCCAACGGCTACCTCGGCACCGGCTGAGGCGTCACTCTCCGGTGACGATCCGGCTCACGTAGAGCACCGCCCCCGCGGCGAGAGCGGCGATACCCATCGACGCCACGAGGGAGCCCAGCTCGAGGACCACGCCCTGTAGGTCGACCCAGGACTCCAGGACGTCACGGGTGGCGGTGCGCGAGAGCACGAACACGACGATGAAGACGACGAAAGCGATGACCGGTACGACCTTGTTCACCCGCACATCCTAGGCCGTCCGTTGGGCGGTATCCGCACAGGTATCCCTGGTTCATCCCGGCCGAACCACGGGTACCCCCGGACTGTGACCGGCCTTGGGGAGTCCGGTCGTCGATTCAAGGGGGAGCAGATGCGAGCGACCGTCGGGGACCTACTGCACACACACGGCGTCACCAGCGCCAAGGGCGAACACGAGGCCGAGATCATCGAGGTCCGCGGATCCAATAACGGCCCGCCCTACCTGGTCCGCTTCGCCGACGGCGAGGAGCGGGTCATCTATCCGGGCCCCGACACTGTGGTCCACCCCAGGGAACCCGGGGACTGACCGCCCCGAAGAGCGGACGAGGATCGAGTTGGGAAGCCCCGACCCGGTGGCGCAGCGCACTGGGCCGGGGCTTCTCCGCGGCAGGGACGTTCGGCCCTAGAGCCTCCCACACAATAAAAGTCACTCTTATTTGACAGTAACTTTCTTTTGAGAGGGCTCCATGCCACTGACAGAGGAACGCACGCGCCCCGCCTCCACCACTGCCCTGTCCGCCGGGATCGTGCTCACCCTTGTGGTCCTCGCGGCCCTGGTCGCCGACCACCTGGCACTGCACGGCATCGCCGACCGGGTCCGGGACCACTACGCACCGCACGGCACCGTGCCCGATCCGAACCTGCTCTTCGCCTACCTCTACGCGACGGGCACCATAGGTGTACTGACCTGGTTCCTCACCGTCCGCGGGGCCGCACGGCGCCGTCCCTGGGCCGCCCCCGCCGCGACCGCCGTCCTCCTCGCCGCCTTCGGGGGCGCCCTGTTCAACCTGCTGGTCAGCGAGTACGGGGAGCGGATCCTGCCCGCACCGTGGGCGCTGCTCACCCTGGTGCCCTGCCTGGCGGGGGCCGTCGCCGTGGTGCTGCTCTGGAAGGAGCGGGCGTGAAGGTCCTGATCGTCGTCGAGTCCTACTTCGGCAACACCCGCGAGGTCGCCGAGACCCTCGCCGCCGCACTCGCCCCGCACACCGCGACCGTCCTGGGCACCGACGAGGCACCCTCGGAGATCCCGGCCGACGTCGACCTGCTGCTCGTGGGGGCGCCCACCCACGACTTCTCGATGCCGAGCGCGGGCACCCGGACCCAGGCCGTCGCCAAGGGCGGCAACGGCGAAGGCCCGGGCGCGCGCGAGTGGATCGCCGGTCTCGAACCGCGCGACCTGCCCGTCCGGACCTTCGACACGTCCTTCGAGAAGTGGCTCAGCGGTTCCGCGGCCCGGGCGGCCGCCAAGGCGCTCACCAAGAGGGGGTTCCGGCGGGCCGGGCGGGGCCCGAGCTTCCACGTCCGCGGCCGCTCGGGCCCGCTCAATCCCGGGGAGCACAAACGCGTCGAGGACTGGGCCGCAGGCCTCGTGCACGAGCTCCCCTGACCGGGCAGATCCGCCCTGGGGCCTCAGGCCCGGTTCAAGCGCACGTTGAGGTGGGTGTGGGAGTTCAGCACCAGCGTGGGCGAGCGCGGCACGGAGCCGACGACCGACAGCTCCGGCCAGCGGGCGAAGATCCGCTCCAAGGCGATGCGGGCCTCCATCCGGGCCAGCGGGGCGCCGATGCAGAAGTGCGCACCGAACCCGAAGCTCGAGTGCGCCTCGCCGCGGCGCACGTCGAACTCGTGCGCGGTGGGCCCGTAGCGCTGGGGGTCGCGGCCCATCGCGATGTAGGACACGAACACCGGCTCGCCCTTGGCGATCCGCACACCCTCAGCACCGGGGTGGATGCTCGCGCCGTCGACGTCCTCGGTGGCGAAGCGGGTGAAGAAGTTGGCGGTGGGCGAGTCCCACCGCATGATCTCCTCCACCGCGTTCTCCCAGGGCACCTCCCCCGACGTCAGGAGCTCCAGCTGCCCGGGCCTGGTGGTGAGCGCGCGCAGGGCGTTGACCAGGAGGTGTGTGGTGGTCTCGTGTCCGGCGGCCAGCACCACGTACATGGTCACCACCAGGTCCTCCCGGGGGAGCCGGTCCTCCGGGGGCAGCGCGAGCATGGCGCTGATCAGGTCGTCCCCGGGTTCCTTCTCGAGCTTGGCCACGTGGGCGTCGAGCCAGGAGTGCAGGCTCAGCTCGGCGTCGCGGCCGTCCCCGACGGTGTCGTCGAACAGGTTGCTGTACAGCCGGCCCAGTTCGGGGTGGTCGGCCTCGTCCACCCCGAGCAGGTGGCCGATGACACCCATCGGCAGCGGCCACGCGAACAGCGAACGGAAGTCGACGACCCCGTCGTCGGCGTCGCGCCCGGCCTGGTCGAGCTCCTCCAGGAGCCGCTCCACGAGGGACGTGACCACCGGGGCCAGTTCCTCGACCCTGCGGGCCGTCAGCGCCTGCGCCAAGGGGCGGCGCAGCTTCCGGTGCTCGGCGCCGTCGACGGTGGTGATCGCCCGGCCGGTCTGGGCCGCGAGGCTGAGCAGGGGCCAGTCCTCAGGGATCTCTCCGCGCTGCAGGGCCGCCCAGTGCTCGGGGCTCTTGGTGAAGCGCTCCGCGTCCTTGAGGAGGTTGCGTCCGGCCTCGTCGCCGGTGACGGCCCACATGACCACGCCGCCGGGGAGTTCGACCGGGACGAGGGGTCCGTGCTCGCGCATCCGCACGGCGTCTTCGTGGAGATCGGTGCTGCGGGGGTCGAGGTGGTGGACGGGTTCGGACAGGCTCAGAGCCACAGGGAGTCTCCGAAGGGGTCGGCGGAGATGACGGGAGGGGTGAAGCGGACCGGCAGCGATTCCAGAGCACGGATCAGTACCTGGGGCTGCCAGCGCAACTGGTCCGTGGGGACGGCCAGATGCAGATCGGGGAGGTGGGTGAGGAGGGTCTCGATGCCGCTGACCGTGATGGTCTCGGCCACGGGCCGCGCGGCGTGCGGGCAACCGTGCGGGCCATGGGAGAACGACAGGTAGGCACGGCTGTGGTGACGGGCCCGGGGCTGCCCGGGAGGACGGAACAACGGGTCCTGGTGGGCCCCGGCGAACCCGAGGAGGATCAGGTCGCCGCTGGGGATGGGCGTGCCGGACAGCTGTGTGCTCCTGCTGGTCCAGCGGCCGGCGAAGATCTGGGTCGGCGTGTCGTCCTTGAGCACCTCGCGGGCGGCGTCGTCCACCGACCGGCGCCCCCTGGTCAGCGCGTTGGTGTGCACCTGGTCGGTCAGCATCAGCCTGATGGTGTTGCCGATCCAGTTGGCGCAGGTCTGGTGCCCGGCGATGATGGTGACGAAGATGTCGGCGCTGAGCTGCCCGTGCGTCAACCCGAGACCGCTGTGCGCCAGGTGGGAGGCGATGCCCGGACCGGGCTCCTTCATAGCGCGTTCGGCCAGCTCGTCGCAGATACCGCCCACGTTCGCCAGGCCCTCGTTGGGGTCGCCGCCGGCGCCCAGGAGCTGCAGGAAACCGGTGACCAGGTCGTCGTTGTACTCCTCCGGAACACCCACGGCCCAGCCCAGCGCCATCACGGGAAGCCTCTGGGCGTAGGAGTGGATCAGCTCCGTCTCGCCCGCCTGCGCGAACTCCTCGATGAGCCGGAGCGACGCTTGGCGGCAGTACTCCTGGAACTCCCACTGGTCGAGCTTGGAGAGCGCCGAGTTGACCGCGGCCGCGCGCCGCCGGTGCTCCTCCCCCTCGGTGTACAGGAAGCCCTCGCTGGCGAAGCCCACACCGATCAGCGGCCACATCGGCCAGTCAGCCGGCAGCTGGTCGATCAGGTTCCACCGCCGGAAGGAGCGGGCGAACAGTTCGGAGTCGGAGGTCACCTGGAGCAGCTCGGAGTAGCCCAGCACCAGCCAAGCCGGCACGTCCCAGGCAAGGAGTACCGGGGCCACCGGCCCGTGGCGGCGGCGCAGTTCGGCGAACAGTCCGGGTGAGTCCCGCTGGAACCGCTCGTCGCCCAGGCGCAGCGCGTCCCGGTGGGTCTCCGGCAGGGAGAAGGGGAGGTCCGGGTGGCTCATCGGGGCACCTCCTGGACCATCAGGTGCTGGCGGTGCAGCACCAGCTCGACGAGCGCGGTCCGCACCTGTTCCGGGTCGCGGACGTCGCACCTCAGAAGCGGCGTACCGGGGTCGATGTCGAGGCTGGTGCGGATCTCCTCCAGGCTCCAGCGCTCGTCCTCGTCCCCGAAGGGGTTGTGCGCCACGAGGTAGGGAAGCTCGGCCCGCTCCACCCGGTCCAGTGCGGCGAACGAGCCCTCGGCATCGCGGGTGTCGACGAGCACGATCGCACCCACGGCCCCTTGGCAGAGCCGCTCCCACAGCGCGTGGAAGCGCTTCTGGCCCGGAGCCCCGAACAGGTAGAGGACGATCTGCTCGTCGATGCTCAACCGCCCGAAGTCGAAGGCGACCGTGGTGGTGGACTTGTCGGGCCGGAGCTCCAGGCCTTCGTCGACGCCGGCCCCGGCCTGGGTCATCTCGGCCTCGGTGGTGAGCGGGGTGATCTCGCTGATCGCACCCACCAGCGTGGTCTTGCCCACCCCGAAACCACCGGTGACGAGGATCTTCATCGGAATCGAGGCGGAGGGTGCCAGGGGTTCATAGGGCGAGGTTGATGAGCCCAACACGCAGTTTCTCCAAGAGTTGACGGTCGTCGGCCGGTGACGCGGGTGCGGACTGGGCGGGCGCGGACTGGGACTCGGGCCCGGAGCGGTCCGTCGGCGGACCCGCGGACGCGCCCGCGGAGCGCAGGCTGATGTGCCCCCGGTCGACGAGGTCGGCCAGCAGGATCGTGACCGCGCCCAGCGGGATCCCCAGGTGCGCGCTGAGCTCGGCGGGGGCGATCGGCCGGTCGCAGATCCGTACGATGTCGGCCTGTTCCAGGGACAGGCCCGCGGTGTCCGCGCGTTCGGTGACCACCAGCGCGAACGGATCGAGCCGCAACGTGGTGCCGCTGCGTCCGCCGACGACCATGTACAGGCCGTCGGGCACGTCGGGGTCCATCACGACGGGCCGGTCCCACCACCGTGGCGGCTGGGTGTGGAGAGCTGCTCGGGCAGCCGCTCCACCAGCCGGCCCATCTCGGTGGCCACCGCGCCCAGGTCGGCCGCGGGGCCCGACAGGTCGGAGAGGACCGCCAGCGCCGAACCCGATCCGGCGCCCATCACCAGCAGGTGGTGCGGGTCCAGGTCGACGGCGACGGTCCGGACCGGGTCGGCGATCCCGAACACCGAGTTGACCTGACCGCCGGTGGCGAGCAGGCCGCACGCGGAGGCGGCGAGACCGTCCGCCTCGTCCCGTCCCAGGCCGCTGTCGGCGGAACGGACCAGGCCGTCGGTGGACAGCAGGAGCACGTGGCGTACGCCGGGCACCTCGCGCAACTTGTCCATGAGCCAGGTCAGATTGGTCTGCATCAGGGGTCCTCACGATCAGCAGGAGGGTTCGGCGACAGCCGGGTGTGTGCGTGCCACTGGGCGATGCGGTGGCTGGTGGCGGACGGGTCCCGGGGCGGCTCGACGGTTTTCGGCGCGCCCGCGTTCTCGGGGAGGGTGGCCCCTCGGCGCCGCCTGGGCAGGTGCCTAGGCCGTTCGGTCGGCTCGGCGGGGGTTTCGGGGGCGGACTCCGGGCCGTCGGAGGCGGCCGGGGCGGCTCCGGCCGGTACGGAGGCGGTGGCGGACGTGGTCGGCGCGGAGGCGGCGGGGGATCCGGCCGGGGTAGAGGCAGCGGGGGAAGCCGAGGTGGCGGGGGAAGTGGCGGGTGCGGCCGCGGTGGGGGCGGGACCGGCTCCGGCCAGGGCCGCCTCGTCCGTGCGCAGCAGCCCGTTGCGGGGGATCCACACGGTCGCCCGCGTGCCCCCGCGCGGGGAGGGGCCGACGTCGACCCGGATGCCCAGCGGGTCCGCGGCCCTGCGGACCACGAGCAGCCCCAGCTGGTTGGCGGACAGTTCGGTGATATCCGGCGGCCGCTCCGGGTCCATGCGGCGGCGCACCTCCGCCAGCTGTTCCTCCTCCATGGCCAGCCCGCTGTCGTCGATGTGGACGCCCAGGCGCAGGGCGGTGCTCTCGAAGTGCACCACGACCGCTTCGGAGGGCGCGGAGAAGGACGTGGCGTTGTCGACCAGTTCGGCCAGGACCTGGATGATCGCGTTGACGGCGCGCCCCTCGACCACGACGGGGGCGGTCGGCGCGTGCATCTGCACGCGGGCGAACTCCGGAACACTGCCGACCGCGGCGCGGACCACCCGTTCGACACGCAGCGGCTGGGTCCAGTTGCGGCCGATCCGGTCCGCCTCCGCGACGGTGAGCAGGCGCTGGATGAGCATCTCCAGCCGGGAGAGCCCGGCCTCCACGACCATGAAGTCGTCCCGTACCCGCTCGCTGGCCCCTGTCGCGTCGAGGGACTCCCAGTACGGCTGGCTGCGTTCCTGCACCTCGGCTCGGAGCTGGGAGACCCCGGCCCGCGCCCGGTCGGCGCATCCCTTGACGACGCCGAGGAGTCTGGCGCGCTGCCGGTGGCCCTTCCAGAGCGACCGGGTCACCGACTCGGCCAGCGGACGGGTGGCGGGGTCCACCAGGCCCTGCTCTTCGAACTCCGCCATGAGGGTTGCGGGGGAAGCGCCTTCCCGCACGCGGCGCGCCACCAGGGGCAGGACCTCATCGGTCACGGCCCGGGCCACCCGGTCGCGTTCGGCGAGTGCCGCACGGAGCCGGCCGACCCGTTCCTGTTCTTCCCGAAGGTCGCGGCGCGCCTCCTCGACGAGGCGGACATGGTCGGCGGCGGCTTTGTCGGCCTGTCCGCGGGCCCGGTACAGGAGGAGGGCGGCGACGGCCAGCACCGCGAGGAGCACGACGACGCTCGCGAGCAGGACCCAGGGCCAGACCGGGTCAGCGGTGGACCCCACGGGAGTGGACCCCACGGGGGCGGCGGTTTCTGTCAACAGCATGCATCAGTCGATTCAACGAAGGGGACGTCGAAGGGCTCGGGAACTCGTCGGCCCGGAGCACCCCGGTCTCAGCACACGTACTGCCGCCGGTCCTCGGGCGCACACGCGCCCGCACCGGGGAGAGCTGGCGTTTCGGGGGATCTTTCGCGGTGGAGCATGCGCGGTTCGTTCCGGTTGCCAGACGGTGTGCACCATGTCGGCACGGTGCTGGAGGGTGGGCTGTCAGTCGTGCGCGGCGGGGGAGGGCGCACGCGGTTGGAAGGCGACCGCAGAGTCGACAGCCCGGTGACCGGGTGCCGCAGCAGTACGTTTGGTCATTTTGCCATCACTCATAGGCCTCCGGAAGGGGTTGCAGTACTTCCAGCGGGACCGGGATCCGGTTCCACACGGGCCTTGACGGCGTTCGCGCTGATCACAGTGGTTTCGACCGCGCGGGATCCGATGGTGGGATCATGGAAAAAATTCTCGCCCGACCGGCTGGGACTCGGACGGGGTCCGGGCGGGAACCGGAGGGGGAGTCACAGGCAGCGGCCGGACCCGGCCACAGGAACCGGCATCCGGTGCCCCTAGGGCGTTCCCGCTCGCGGCGGGCACCGGACGGCCCGGATCGTCGGACCGCGTCCCGTGGGTGGAGACCCTTTCCGGGTTACCGTGCACCTATGCGCTGGTCACTCCACGCCCTGCTCTTCGGCCTGCTGACGCTCGGGTCGGTCTTCGTCCTCCTGTCGGGGGAACTGCTCGTCGGCATCGCCGGGATCATCCTGTTCGGGTTGGGCGGCGCGGCGTACCTGTACCAGTCGTTCCCCTGGGGCAGCGCCCTCCCCGCCCCCGGCGGGAACCGGGACCGGGGCCGACCGGTCCAGGGGACACTGTCGGGCGCCCACCGGTACACCCCGTACACGTCGGGCCTGGTCTTCCCCGCCCGCCGCCGTTCGGTGCTCCTGCCGCTGGCGGCTTCGCTGCTCTTCGTGGTACTCGGGGTCCTGATGCTGCTGGTCGTGGGGACGTGGGAACCGGCCGACTACAGGGGCACTCGGGTCGGACCGGTCGGGCTCACGGTGGCGGGGGTCCTCTCGATCGCCTTCTTCGGCGGCTTCGCCGTGATGTTCGTCGGCACACTGATACGCCCCGGCGGGATCGCGCTGCTACCCGAGGGCGTGTACCTGCTGAACCCGGCCGGCCGCGCCTGGGTGCGCTGGGACGACCTCCACCGTGCCTTCCTCTCCGCCCAGGGCGGCTTTGGGTCCTACGTGGGACTGCAGGCCCGTTCCCCCGATGCCATAACGCTGACCGGTCTGAACCGGTGGGCACACGGCATCAACCGCCGCCGGTACCGAATGGACGCGGGATATTCGGCCGAGCGACTGGGCGGTGACGGCCGGGAGCTGCTCGCCTGCCTCGAACACCACGTCCGCTCGCCCGAGGCCCGCCCCCGGCTCGCCGACCCGGGCTACGGCCAGGGGTAGACCGCGCTCCTTTCCGTCTCCCGGGTCTCACTGCCTGAGCAGGTAGGGCCGCACCAGGGCGCCCGCGACCTCGTCGGGGTCAGCCCACACCTGCACCGGCATCCTGTGTGTACACACCGGCGCCGGGGCCAGCTCCAGCCGCCTGGGCGCCGCCACCAGCACGGGCCTCGGTTCGGTGCGCGTGGGTGCACCGATCACCTGCGCGATCGTCCAGGCCACCGCCGAGGCGAACACCCACCACAGCCGCGAGGCCATCGATTCCCTGGGCTTGCGGTGCCTGCCACCGCTAGAGTTCTGCATGGTCTGCCTCCTGCTCACTTCAGGGGGTTGATCAGCCCGGGCCGATGGACCCCATATCCACCGGCCCGGGTGCACTGCGTCTCTGCCGGGTGCGTGCGAAGAGAGTGCGCGCGGGTGTCCATGGCCCCTGTGCACCGAAGCTGCGCTTCCCACCGCGACTACCTGATCTCGCCACACGCCCGTGTTCTCAGCTGGCCAGCTCCAGCCCGCTCTCACCCAGATCCGGCTCCCGGTCCAGACGGATGATCGCCCGCAAGTGCAAGGGCAGACCGCGCCGCCCCTTTCGGCGCGTTACATCCAGAAGCTCATAGAGGAGTTGCCATCATGACCCACAGCCAGAACGACACTCGCCCCAACATCGCGGAGATTGCTCAGCGGCCGTTCGTGAAATCGTCTTTCTCCGGCGGCCAGGGCTCCTGCGTCGGTATCAAGAGATTCGGCACCTGGACCGTTGTCGGCAAGCACGAACTCGGCGCCGACAGCCCGACCCTGATCTTCCCCAACAGCGACTGGAACGAGTTCTGCACACGGGTCGCCCGAAATGAGCGGGCCTCGGCCGGTGAGGTGAGCGCAATCTTCACACCGGAGGGCGGCTTCACCCTCACCGAGAGCACCAACGAGCAAGCACCGACCATCGTCTACGACAAGGCCGAGTGGGATGCCTTCAAGCTCGGTGCCCAGGCAGGAGAACTCCGCGGCGCCTACCCCCAGGGCACGCTCGTCAGCTGAAGGTCAGGCTCACGGCGCGTCGGTACGCCCTCGCTCCAGTACCAGATCCGGGTGGATCTGCCCGGAGGCGAGCCGGTGGGCGGTGTCGCTGAGACCGGCGTGCTGAGCCCGCGCGAACCGGCGCAGAGCCTGGAAGGCCTGCTCCATGTCCACACCCCCCGCGTGGGCCAGGAGCCCCTTGGCCTGCTCGATGGTGACCCGGCTGTTGAGTGCGCCCTGGAGCTGTTCGGTGAGCACCTCCCGGTGGCGGATCGTGCGCTCCTGGAGGATGCCGATCGTGGCGATGTCGGCCAGCGCCCGCGCCACCCTCGCGTCCTCGGCCGACAAAGCACCGGAATGCTGGTTGAACAGGTTCAGCGAGCCGATGAGGTCGCTGCGCAACCGCAGCGGAACAGCGTGCACGGACGCGAACCCCTGTTCCCTGGCCTGGGGTGCGAAGACCGGCCAGCGGCCCGTGGCCGCAGCCAGGTCGGGGGCGGTGACCGGCTCCCCGGTCCGGAAGGCGTCCACACAGGGGCCCTCGTCGGTCTGGATCTGGAACAGCTCCAGCAGGCGGGTCTGCTCGTTGGAGGAGGCGACCAGTTGTAGGCTGCCCCGCTGGTCGGAGACCATGAGCCCCGCCGCGGCGACGTTGAGCAGCTCCACGCTGTGCGCGGCGAGCTGGTGCAACACCTCGGGGACGTCGTAGTCGTCGACCAGGGTGTCGGCCAACTGCACGAAAGCGCCCACCAGATCTGTCTCTAGCCGCTCGCCGGAAGGTAGTGGGTCGTTCATGGGCTTGCCTCTTCCCTCGCTCCGGGTTCGACGGTGCTCTTAGTCGGTGGCTGCTGTCGTGGCCCGTGTCCGTGCTGTCACGCCCGCTCCTCAAAGGTCGATGTCGAGCGGGGCGATGCGGCCGGAGACCAGGTCGTCGGCGATCTCGTCCACCATGCGGCCTACGGAGAAGGCGTGGGCCCGCAGTTTGGCCAAGGCCTGTTCTGCCGGAACACCCAGACCCGAGATCAGTATCCCGGTCGCCTGGTGCACCTGCGCCCGGTCCAGCGGCAGTGCCACGACCCACTCCCCCTGGAGTGAGTCCACGCGCAGGGCGAGCAGCGCCAGCGTGGCGATATCGACGATGCGCAGCGCCGTGGTCACCTCTTCGGCGGACAGCCATCCGGGCTCGCTTCGGTAGAGGTCCAGGGCCCCGATGGCGATCGCTCCGCGCTGCAGCGGAAAGGCGAAGACCGCCCCGACCGGGTGGGCTCTGATCTCGGTGGCGAACACCGGCCAACGTGCCCCCGAGTCAGCGGCCAGGTCGGGGACCAGGATCGGTCTGCGGGTCGCGTACGCCTCGAACGACGGACCCTCGCCCAGACTGCCCTGCAACCGCTGGATCTGATCACTTTGCTCGTCGCTGCCGTACACCGCCTCCCTGGTCCGGGCACCGCCCACCAGCGAGATCGAGACACCGTCCACCGGCAGCAGCTGT
Source organism: Nocardiopsis oceani (assembly GCF_054777395.1). Taxonomy (NCBI): domain Bacteria; kingdom Bacillati; phylum Actinomycetota; class Actinomycetes; order Streptosporangiales; family Nocardiopsidaceae; genus Nocardiopsis; species Nocardiopsis oceani. The sequence goes on along the minus strand of NZ_BAAHAR010000035.1, from coordinate 27,243 downwards.
GCGCACACCTGCCCGACCAAGGCCAGCACGTGCGTTCCGCCCGTTCCCTCGCCGAGTGCCGAGGTGACGGCGGACCACAAGCCCTGGAGGGATTCCTCCGTGTTTTCGGGAGCGTTCACTGGCTGGGCACCGCTTTCCCTTCTCGTCAGTGGGAACGGCCGCGGCCGACACCTTCGGGGCAGGGCTCCCGTTGGGGAAGGAGCAGAGCGCCGAGAGCCGTTCCGTCTCAGCCTGTCACAGGGTGTGCTGGGACGGATCACGTTGCGCGAACACTCCCTGCCATGTTGGGGCGGGCCGCTCCTAGGCGGGTCTCGCGAGGTCCACGGGACCGGAGATGTGTCCGGTCCCTGTTTCCGCAATGGCTCTCGGGCCGACCATCCCGCTGCACCAGCGGAGCGTCGTCTCAGTCAACCGGGTCCCCCGTGTCCAGAGTGAGGCGTCGGCACACGACCTCGTGTGCCACCGCCGAGACGGACTCGCCGTTGGCGAAGGCATGCCCGTGCAGGCGCGCCAGGGCATCGCCGAGTGAGAGGCCCAGGTGCACCGAGAGCATGCCCTTGGCCTGGTACACCTCGTTCTGGTGTGTCGGAGGGAAGCCGTCCCCGATGGTGTGCCCCTCCCCTCCGCTGCTGTAGCTCAGCAGCAGGACGCTGATCGTGTCGGCCAACAGCAGCGCGTCGCCGAACTGGTCCGCGGTCAGGGCTTCGGCACGGTCCCGGTGCACCTCGAACACGCCGATGGGTGCGACGGCGGACCGCAGGGGGAAGGCGAACAGCGACCCCACACCCAGGTCCGCCGCGGTCGCTCCGAACAGCGGCCAGCGCACGTCCGGGGAGTCGAGGTCGGAGACCAGGACGGGGGTGCGGCTGGAGTAGGAATGGACGCTGGGCCCTTCGCACAGGATGGTCTGCAGGTCTTCCAGTCTCAGGCCTCTCTCGCTGGTCGAGAACACCGACGTGTCCGGTGCACCGCCGACTCCGACGGAGACGGCCGCGCCATCCACACTCAACGTCACCAGTGCGTCCCGGCACGCCACGGGGACGGAGACCAGAGCAGCGATCCTCTGAGCTTCACTCACCTACTGCTCCCAGCCTCGGGTCCTGCGAAAAGTCCCGCGTACTGCCATGCGCGACCACCGTCGCCGCATCCCCCCGTCACCCGCGTCGCGGGTGCGTGTGCCGTTCCGCTACCCGTCAGAACATGTCTCACGCGTGTCCGGGCACCGAATCGGGCCCACTGAGCTGTGCTGATACCGGCACCGGACGAGTACTCGACAGCCCTGCTCCCCAGTGCGCCCGAGATCCTCGAGCACTACGCGCCCGCGAAGCGGCAAGCCGGAGACCGGGCCGGACCCCGTTGACGGTCAGCCCTCAGCGAGGATGTTCGAGCGCAGCCGACTCAGGATCGCTGTGAGGATCCGGGAGACCTGCATCTGGGAACACCCCAGGAGGCGCGCGATCTCCAGCTGCGACAGCTCGTCCCAGAAGCGCAGGGCGACCACACGCTGTTGTCTTCTTGTCAGGCCGACGATCGCGGATCTCAGCGTCACCCTGTCAGCGACTGATTCGAGCTCGCGGTCCGTGCCTCCGATGGCATGGCCGAGCGGTTCACCGTCCTCTTCACGGTCCGCTCCGTTAGGGGTGTCGAGTGAGAGCGCCGAATAGGCCGAGGCCCCGTTGAGGAGTTCACCGGTGGCCTGTGCGTTCAAGCCGAAGTGGGAACCGATTTCGTCCTGCCGCGGTTCGCGGGCGTTGTGCTGGATGTACTCGGCGATGAAGCGGTTCAGCTCACTGCGGCGGTCCCGGCAGGAGCGGGGGGCGTGTACGGCCCAGTGGTGGTCCCGGAAGTGGCGTTTGATCTCGCCGGAGACGGTCGGGAGCAAGTAGGACAGGAACGGTTTGTTGTGGGAGGGGTCGAATCCTGCGATGGCTTTCATCAGGCCGAGAGAGGCCACTTGGTGCAGTTCCTCCGCATCGACACCGCGGTTGCGGTACCGGTCGGCTTCCCGTAGCGCCGCTGGACGGTAGAGCTCTACGACCTCGGCCCGAATCCGCGAGGCGGACTCGCCGTCGCGGGGTAGCTCCCCCAGCTCAGAGAGCAGGGCTTGCCCGCTCCACTTCTCGGAGGGCTTGCGCGGTGTCGGCACAGGGTTGCGCGCCATGGTCTGCGTATACGACATGCCGGTCCTTAACTGACCCCCGAGCGCTCGTTCGGCTCAGGAGGTCGCGTTCCGGGTCGAGAGGGGTCCAGAGGACCCGCTGTCTGATCGACCCGGTATTCGGAAGGCCGCGCTGTCGGACCACTATCGAGACTACCCCGTCGTCAACCTGCTCAAAAGCCACCGGCTGAGACCCGCGGCGCTCCTCGGAGGAGTTGGTCATCGGGGTGGCCAACGTGCCCTGGCTGTACTGACCACAGAGGTTGAGTACAGCTCGGGTGTGGTTTGAGAGCAAGAGAGGGCCTCCGACATAGGTGTGAATCGACGAAGATCAACACCTGACGTAGGTCAGGAGGCCCTCTTGGCTTGTGTCAGGTGGGGTGGGTGCACCTAACCTCCGTGGTCAGTACACCCCGGGCCTTCACCGTCCTCGCGCAGCCACCACTGTTGCCCGGACACTGTCGCGACAGCTCGGTGAGGTCGACGCCAACAGCTCGCGGACTCAGGCGTCGGCGGAGTGCAGGACGTATCCGGCGTGGTGGAGGACACCGTGGTGGTACTGGCCGAAGGCCCAGAACCCGGTGTCGTCGAGGTAGGTGATGCGATCGCTGTTGAGCCAGAAACGCCCGGTGTAGGCGTTGGGGCGCCCGTTGCGAGTCTCGGTGTACCGGCCATCCCACTGCAGATACTGCGTCATGTCGCGCCGGGTGTCCGTCCACGGGCCCAGCCGGGGATCGCCGGGGTCGAGCCCGTCCGGTCCTGAGGGCCTCGTCGGCTCACCGTCGATGGCAATGAGCTCTCCTTCGACGGCGACGGCGAGGAGATCTCTGGGCTGGACTACCAGCATCCTTGTGATCTGGGTGCTGCGGACCTTGCCGTGTACCACTGCGAAGGTCGCGGGCCTTCCGGGTGTCAGATCGAAGGCACTCGGTGCCGGGGGCTCCGGATCCTCGAAGACGGAGTGCACCAGCAACGGCACGACCGAAGCACCGGTGGCATCGATCAGCCGAGCCGAGTCCGGCGAGACCTCGTGGGACGCGACCCGTGTACCTGCCACGTGCAGATCAGCCTGAACGGTCTGCTCGGGGCTGGTGTGGACCCGGGCGCCGGCGATGATCAGCGCAGAAGTCAATGTTCTCGATGCCTCCTCAGCTCAGCACCGTCCGATGTCGCGGCCGGGGTCTCCGTGCGCTGCGCGGTCGGGCCGCCTTCCGTCGGGCGGTGGTCGGTGTGGGCCCATCCGCTGAGGAAGGTCAGAGCCTGTGCGGATCGGGAGTGTGGTTCGGCCGTGTAGGTGATCAGAGTCTGGTCTGCGGTGCCTCGCACGTCGAAGACTTGGAAGTCCAGGCAGAGTTCGCCTGCTATGGGGTGGAGGAACTCTTTCCGACCGGAGCGCTGGGCGCGAACGCGGTGGGTGGACCACCAGTGCCGGAAGTCGGTGTCCTTGATAGATAGTTCTCCGACCAGGCGGGCCAGTGCAGGGTCGTCCGGGTAGCGGCCGGCATCCATCCTGAGGTAGGCGACGCATTCCTGGGCCACTTTCTCCCAATCGGTGTAGAGCCCGCGGACTCCCGGGTCCAAGAACGCCAGTCGGATGTGGTTGCGATGCTGCGGAGCGAGGACACCGAAGTCCGTAAAGAGCGCTGTCCCGAGAGTGTTCCAGCCGATGATGTCCATCCTCCGGCCCAGCACGAGGGCGGGCACTCCGGTCATGCTGTCCAACAGCACTCGGGTGGCGGTGGAGACGCGCTGTGCGCCGCTTGCCGACTTATTCGTGCGTGAAGTCGGCCCGGCGGCGTCGGCCGCGCACCGCAGTAGGTACTCTTCCTCGTCGGCACGCAGGTCGAGTGCGCGTGCGAGGGCTTGGAGGATCTCTGGTGATGCGGATTTCGCTCTGCCCTGTTCAAGGCGCACGATGTAGTCGACGCTGACACCTGCCAGCATGGCCAGTTCCTCACGCCGCAGCCCTGGTACGCGGCGGTGGCCGGAACTCGGCATGCCTGCTGCCTCGGGGCTCACCTGAGCTCGGCACGATCGCAGATAGTCACCCAGCTCGGTCATAGAGCCCTCTTCCCGTGGAGCCCTCTTTCAACGCACACACCCTCTCCCCGCCTTCCGTCCGGAGGTGACGGCTGTGGGCCGTCACCTCCGGACGCGCATCGCGTACACGTGTCCTCTCAGACCAGCGCGTCGTCGTGGTCTGTGGAGACTGCCAGGTCCCGCCAGGTCTCAGACTCCGTGCGCAGCTGGGTGATCTTAGTCCCCAGCTCCTGGAGGCAGTCGCTGCCCAGCTGAGCGCGCAGCGGCGGAGCATCGGCATCGGCAAGGGCCAGGAATGCTGCGGCGCCCTTGACGGGATCCCCGGGCTGGGCATGATTCAGACCGGGAACTGCTCCGCGAACCGCGCCAGCGGTGTTCGCGTAGTCATCGATCAGGGCATCCTCGGTGTGCAGGCTGCGGTCATCGAGGAAGTCAGTGCGGAAATAGCCCGGCTCGACCACGGTCACCGCGATGCCCAGCCCTGCGAGTTCGGCGTGCATCGCCTCAGAGATCCCTTCAACGGCGAACTTGGTGGAGCAGTAGATCCCGAACCCTGCTGAACTGCTGAAACCGCCGAGCGAGCTGACGTTGAGGATCCTGCCCGAGCGCTGGGCACGCATGACCGGCAGTACTGCGCGGCTGACGTTGAGCAGGCCGAAGACGTTGATGTCGTAGATCGCGCGGACCGCGGGGTCAGAGGACTCTTCTACCGCGCCAAGCAGGCCGCGACCAGCGTTGTTGACCAGGACATCGATCGCGCCGAAGGTCTCGACCGCGGCGGACACCGCTGTGCGTGCCTGCTGCTCGTCGGTGACGTCGAGTGCGACCTCGAGCAGGTGGCCGCCGGAGCCGGGCAGTGCATCCGTGATGGCCTGGGGGTTGCGCGCAGTGGCCACGACGTTGTCGCCGCGATCCAGTGCCTGACGGGCGATCTCCAGGCCGAAGCCGCGCGAAGCGCCGGTAATGAACCATGTCGTCATGAAGTACTCCTTGAACCGAAAAGACTCAGGCGTCCTGATGTGCAATGTCTTGCGGCGGTGTCTTTCATGCTGGTCGCTTCCAGGAGGCTCTTCCAGGGATAGATGTACATAGGAACAGCCGTGCCCCTGTGGCCCTCCGCCGGACTTACCGATGGCGGCGGGCCATGGAGCTGGAAGAGCCGGGTCCCCGGGTCAGGCTCCGCGCAGGACCTCGATCGCCGGGTACGCGGTCATGCCATCAGGGCCGGATTCACGGAGGTTGCCGGACTGCTTGCATCCGCCCCATGGCGCTGACCAGTCGAACGCGACATCGTTGAGACCGCACAGGATCACGGATTAGGAGCAGGAGCCAGGCTCAACCCAGGAAGCCGTGGTTCCCCGCTCCGAAGCTGGTGCGCAATAAAACCTGTCCACCCATTCGAATAGTCCTACGAGCGGCCCCGATCGCTACCGGAACTCATACGGAGTGGGGGTCTTGGGCGTGCTGTGACCTTCTCGGCCAGGAGCAGCATGGCGTGTGCGGAGGGCGAGTCGGGTTCGGTGTCATAGACCATGAGTGTCTGGTCTGCGTCGTCACCGGGTGTCAGCGCCTGATAGGTGATCGTGAGGTCACCGACGAGCGGGTGATGATAGCGCTTGGCCCCCGTGCTGCGCTGGTGCACGTGATTGCGTGCCCACAGGCGCCGGAACTCGCCGCTCTGGATCGACAGCTCGCCCACGAGCTGCCCTAGATCGGGGTCCTTCGGGTACCGGCCCGCGTCCATGCGAAGCATGGCGGCCGTGTCAGCCGCGACCTGCTCCCAGTCCGCGTAGAGCTCACGGGCGTGCGGGTCGAGGAACACGAACCGGGCCTGGTTCCGCTCGGCCCGAGGCATGCTCTCGAAATCAGCGATCAGAAGCGCGGCGAGCCGGTTCTGTCCCAGAACGTCCAGCCTGCGCCCGAGCACGAAGGCCGGTCGGAGCGCAGACTCGAGCGTCCTGATCAGGTCCTGCGTCGCCGGGTGCAACCGCTGCGGCCTGGCTGCCCGTCGGCGGCGTGCCGGTGCGGGTCTGGCAATCGTGTGCAAGTGAGCGCGCTCGGCCTCGTCGAGTCGGAGCGCGTCAGCCATGGCATCGAGCACTTCCGGGGATGCGCTCTTACTACGGCCCTGCTCCAGGCGCGTGTAGTAGTCCACACTCACACCAGCCAGCATCGCGAGTTCCTCGCGCCGCAACCCTGCCACGCGTCGCCGCCCGGCATCGACGATGCCGACCTGCCCCGGTGTGAGCCGACCGCGCGCCGCACGGAGGAAGCCGGCCAGGCCAGGCTCGAATTGATCGGACATGACTCCATTATCCAAGCCGACACCGCGTGGTTCGAGGGCGGAAGGGTGCCCAATCCGTCCTAGGAAACTCCGGGCCTTCACCGTCCTCGCGCAGCCACCAATGATCGGGATGCCGCGGATTCTGCGGCAAAGCCCTGACACCCCTTCCGGAAGGAAGCCACTGACATGTCTGTTTGGATGATCACCGGTGCTGCCCGAGGTCTCGGCCTCGAGACCGCCCGCGCCGCCTTGGACGGAGGCGAGCAGGTCGCCCTGGCCGCGCGCCGCCCCGAGAACCTGCCCGAGGATGTCCGCGACCACCCGAACGTGCTTCCGGTTCGGCTCGATGTGACTGATACGGCGCAGATCGTCACGGCCGTGAACGACGTCGTCGACCGGTTCGGCACCATCGACGTACTGGTCAACAACGCCGGCCGCGCCCTGCTCGGCGCGCTCGAGGAGATCACGGACGTCGAGGCACGGTCCCTGTTCGACGTGAACGTATTCGGCCTGATCAACACCACCCGCGCGGTCCTGCCGCTCATGCGGAAAGCCGGTCGGGGCAAGCTCGTCCACATCGGATCCCGCTCCGGTTTCGAAGGCGAGCCGGGCGTGAGCATGTACTCCGCTTCCAAGTTCGCCGTCGCCGGAATCAGCGAGGCCCTGGCCGCCGAGCTCGAGCCCTTCGGCATCCAGAGCATGGTCGTCGAGCCGGGAGTGTTCCGCACCGACCTCCTCGACGCCTCCTCCGTACAACGGCCCGCGGGGCGCATCGCCGCCTACGACGGCACCCCGGCCCACGTCACCCTCGATTGGGCGGACGAGGCCAACCACACCCAGCTCGGCGACCCTGTCAAAGGTGCCGCGTTCATCTACCGGATCACTTCGGGTGAGCAGCTTCCGCTGCACCTGTCCGTCGGCCAGGACGCGCTGGACCGTCGCGCCGTCGTGACCGAACGCATCGAGCGCGAGACCGCGCCGCTGCGTGAGGCATCGGCGGCCACCGCGCACACCGACAGCGAGTCAACTACCCGTGGCTGAATCCGCGGGCTTGCGGGTAGGTGCCCACCTGGCTGGTGGGAGACCTCCCGCGTCCAGCACCCTCTAGTCATCTGGAGGGTGCTGGGGCGGTTGACGGGCGGGACTGCCGTAGCCGGCCACGGATGCCCTGGAGATCCTCCAGGGCATCCGTGGCCGGTGCGTTGGGGACCCGGACGCCAGCACGGTGATGGCCGGGCTGATCGACAACACCGATGTCATACAACCCACCGATATCGCAGAAGTGATCGCCTTCGCCGCTTCCGTTCCTCGACACGTCAACCTCAGCGAAATCACCGTCCTGCCAACCGCGCAGGCGGTCAGAGCCATATGCCGACCTCACGCGGAGGCATGGCCGTCTAGCACGGGCGCGCTGTTGAGCACCCCCATCAGCAGGTCCTAGTCCTCGATCACCATCAGCCTCTGCCATCGGCACCGCATGGTCTCGTTGCCGACCGCAGGAACCCCTGCTATCGTCACCTAACCATTAAAAATACTTTAAGGGGTTAGAAGTGGCTGCTGTACACCACCGCACCGTGCCCGTCGACGGGCTGAAGGTCTTCTACCGTGAAGCGGGACCGCAGGAGGCCCCGGTGATCCTGCTGCTGCACGGCTATCCCACGAGCTCGCACATGTTTCGGCACTTGATCCCGGCCCTTGCCGATCGGTACCGCGTCATCGCTCCTGACCACATCGGGTTCGGCCGCTCGTCGGCCCCCTCCGTCGATGACTTCGACTACACATTCGATGCTCTGGCCGCTGTCACATCGGCGTTCCTCGAAGCGATCGGGGTCAGCAAGTACACGGTGTACGTCCAGGACTACGGAGCCCCGATCGCCTGGCGGCTGGCCCTGGCGAACCCCGTATCGGTCGAGGGGGTGATCTCCCAGAACGGAAACGCCTACGACGAAGGCTTCGTCCCAGAGTTCTGGGAACCGATCTGGGCCTACGGCTCCGACCCGACAGAAGCGAACGAGAGAGCGTTGCGCCCCGCGCTCGGTCGGGAAGCGATCGAATGGCAGTACACCCACGGCGTGCCCGATGTGACCACAGTCGCCCCTGAGGCCTGGGAGCATGACATCGCCCTGATGGCTCGGCCCGGTGTCGACCGGGCGCAGCTTGCCCTGTTCGCCGACTACGCCAGCAACCGAGCCCTGTACCCACAGGTCCACCGGTGGCTGCTTGACTCCGGTGTCCCCGTGCTGGCCGTGTGGGGGAAGAACGACGAGATCTTCGACATCGCCGGTGCCACGGCGTTCCGCCGTGACGCACCGGACGCGCGTATCGAACTCCTCGACGGTGGTCACTTCCTTCTGGAGTCCCACCTGGACGAGGTCGTGCGGATCATCAGGGACTGGCGCGCTGCCATCTGAACCAGCTGGTGACAGGGATCGAAAACGACAAGAGAAGGAGCCGACGTGTCCGTCGGCCCAAGCTGCTCCAGCCTCGGTGCCTGTGCTTCCGTTAACGGCCGGGCCTTTACCTGGATCCTCGATTCCTCCCGACTCGTGTCAGGTTCAGCGTGTCCAGAACCGGGGGCGAGCCCCACTTCGTTGGGAGCGACAGGTCAGCACTGCTGTGCCCGTCCAGGTCGGAGGTGGTGTCGGCGTCGAGGTGTCGTTCACCGGTGGCGACGTGGACCACGACGCGGCTCATCCACAATCGCCCGGAACGCCATTCGGAGAATCCCGGAGGGCGGCACCGCCACCGTGCGCTGATGCACGGTGGGGTGCATGACGCCGACAGCGCCCGGGGCGTCAGGTGGCTACCCGGGCGTTCCTGGCCCCTTGGTCTCCCCGCGCCTCCACTCCAGGAGTCGGCGGTACGCCTCCATGCCGTCGGGCACCCAGCTCCACTCGGCGAGCCGCTGATCCAGTTCCTCCTGGGTGAGGAAAGCGTGCCACGCCACCTCGGAGGCCTGCGGGTCGACCGGCACCCCGCAGTGAACCTCATAGACCGACGACCACCAGGTGTGCTCCGGGGTCTCGTAGAGGAACTTGAACAACGGTGTGGGAGCGGCCAGGCCCGATACGCCGAGCTCCTCCTCCGCCTCGCGCAGCGCCGCCTCGTCGTACGATTCGCCCGCGCCCACCACCCCGCCGACGAACATGTCGTACAGCGAGGGGAAGGCCAGCTTCCGGGCAGTGCGGCGATGCACGAAGAGCTCCCCCGCCGTGTTGCGTGCCAGCACGAACGTGCAGCGGTGACGCAGCCTGCGGGCGTAGGACTCGCTGCGCGGAGCCTGGCCCACCACGCGGTCGTGCTCATCCACGATGTCCAGGAGTTCGTCCGCGGAGAGCGGTGCTTGTTCTGCCATGCAGCCATCCAACCAAGAGTCCGCTGCAGGCCTCGAACCCTCTCTGGCCCCGGAAGGGTCGACCGAACAGCTACCGGTGTTTCCAGGGCGGGGCTGGCGCGGTTGGGTTACTGATCCCGCCTACCGCAAGCGCGCGGGCGTTGTGTTTCTCCGCCCCATGTGTCCTTGATGTAGGCAAATAACCTCTTTTGCACGTGCTCCCCCTGGGCTTGAGGTGCGTCTTACATGCACACGGGTCGCCCCCGCCATCCCCTGCCCCCGGCGTCGGCCCTCCAACTTCACTCACACCTGGAGCAACCTGTGTCTTTCTCTATCCGCGCCGCTGCACTTGCCGGGGGTGCCGCTCTCGCCCTGTCGCTGGCCGCTCCCGCCAGCGCCGACACTCCTGCCCCCGGCGACGACTGCGAGCGCACCCAGCTGCGCGACACCGTCGAGCTCGCCGACGGCAGCGTCCTCGAGTGCGGTTTCGAGCGGGGCGAAACCGTCCCCGCCTGGCTGGTCATCGTCGAGCCCACCGAGGAGCCGACGGAAGAACCGAGCAAGGAGCCCACCGAGGAGCCCTCGGAGGAGCCGACCAAGGAGCCCACCGAGGAGCCCTCGGAGGAGCCGACCGAGGAGCCGACGGACGAGCCCAGCGGCGACCCCACCGAGGAGCCCAGCGGCGACCCGACCGAGGAGCCCAGCGGCGACCCGACCCCCGATGAGTGGGCCGACTTCGTCGACCTCTTGGAACCCGCCCCGGACGGCATCCACCCGGGCCAGTTCTGCAAGAACGACCACGCGCTGCTGATCTGGGGCTACGGAGACAACGCCATCCAGTGCCAGTACAACGAGGCCTCCGAGCGCCACCACTGGGTCGAGGTCACGTCCTTCGACGACCTGATCATCGAGGACGAGGACCCCACCGACCCGAAGGACCCCAAGGACCCGAGTGAGAAGCCGGACGACGGCACGACCCCCGGCGAGGGCGACGACAAGGAAGCCCCGGCCGAGGCCGGCGCTGGCCAAACCCTGCCCGTGACCGGTGGCGCGCTCGCCGGTCTGGTCGCTGCCGCACTGGCCACCGCCGCTGCCGGCGGCGGCGCCCTGTACCTGTCCCGCAAGCACAAGACGGCCGACGCCGCGGGGGACGACGAGTAGATCCGCGCGCAAAGAAGAGGCGCCCCGCTCAACGTGAAGCGGGTTCTCACGGTGGTCGCAACACCCTGATTTCCAGGAGGTTGCGACCACCCTGTTGTTCGCAGGGGACCGTGACGACCTGCCGCAGGCAGCGGTACTGGTTTTTCACGGGGCTGGACGAGTACGCGCACCGGTGGGGGTTGAGGCGGGGTGCTGGTGGTGTGGGGCTCGGGAGGGCTGGGGTTTGTTGTTGGGTGCGGTGGTTCCCTGCTGGGGTGCAGGCTCCGCACAAGTGCGGCCGGTTGCCCCGTTTCCTGCCGCTTGATGGTGGCCGTCTCCGCTGCGCGCCTCAAGGTCGTCGCCATCGAGCGCTTCGCGCGTCATTGGCGCTCCACCTTGACCCGCTTCGCTGCGACGGCGGGTCGGCGGCTATCAGGAAACGGGGGGCGTGTGGTCGGGGAGGCGACGGAACCGGCCTTCGGCCGGGAACTGCTCCGAGCCTGCGGCCCGGTCCGGCCGTGGCCGGCCGGGTTCCTTCCCGTGGGTCTGGTTGTGTCGGCAGGCGCGTCGCAATCCAGTGGCTGGCCGGCGACGAAGAGCCCGATCAGGCGGGGCGGGTAGCTGGGCGCGTCCCACCGGTCTGGCGGCTCGGTGGTGGGTCGGTCGGGGCGGGGTGGTGCCGGTGGCCCGGCCGGGTGCGGTGTGGGCAGTGAGCCCCCCTGTTGGAGGCATTTTGGGCGCCGAGATTGCCTCCAGGGAGGGGGCTCACCGGCCCCCGGGTGCTTCTGGGCGGGGGTCGGCGTCCCGGGTGCCTCTGGGCGGGGGGTCGGTGTCCCGGGTGCCTCCCCCGGGGGTAGCGGCCGCCCCCGGGGCGGCCCCCGGTGTCCGGAACCGGCCTGGTAGGGGTGTCCGTTGCGTCCGAAACCGGTTAATCCCCGATGATCTTGCCCCTGGCTCAACCCTCGGCCGTCGAGGGTGGAGCTGGGGGCAAGATCATCGTTGGAAAGGGGGCCCGAGCCTGACCGAAAGCCCGGTGGGACGCGCCCGGCCACCCGCCCCGGCCTGCTCGGGTCCTTCGTCGCCGGCTGGTCACTGGATTGCGACGCGCTGGCCGATGGAGCCGGGCGGACGGGCAGGCGTCCGGCCGGCCACGGCCGGAGGGCCGGGGCACCCGGCCCGGCCGGGCGAAACCCGGCCCACCGGGCCGCAGGCCCGGGGCCCGAAGGGCCCCTCAGGGCCCCGACCACACGTCCCCCGTTTCCTGACAGCCGCCCACCCGCCGTCGCAGCGAAGCGGGTCAAGGTGGAGCGCCACCGACGCGCGAAGCGCTCGATGGCGACGACCTTGACGCGCGCAGCGGAGACGGCCACCATCAAGCGGCAGGAAACGGGGAAACCACCCGCACCCGCAGGCAACCACCCGCACCCAACAACAAACCCCAGCCCTCCCGAGCCCCACACCACCAGCACCCCGCCTCAACCCCCACCGGCGCGCGACCCCAGAGCACAGGTGTCAACCCAACCGAAGCAGCATCAAAGTTATTGACAGGTCGAACGCTGCTTGATGAAGCACTAGGCGATGGAGATCTCCACGCGGCGGTTCTGGGCCCGACCCCCGGGGTTGTCGGCGCCAGCGATCTCATTGCGTGCCACAGGATCGTCGGCGCCGTACCCGGCGCTCTCGAAGCTGACTTCGGCGTCCGAGAGCGCCTCGCTCAGGAACTCCTCCACTGCCGCGGCGCGCTGCTCGGAGAGGTCCTGGTTGTAGGCGTCGCTCCCGAGGGAATCGGTGTGGCCGTCGATGGAAACGATCTCACCCTCGGCATCCTCGCGCAGGTCTTCGGCGGTCTCGGCGAGGCTCGCCTCGCCCTCGCTGGTGAGTACCGCCTCGTCGAATTCGAACAGCACGTCGGTGTTCTCGCCCGCGTCCACCGGGCGGTTTACCAGGGCCAGAAACGCGCCGAGAAGTATGGCGGCAGCCGCGCTGCGAGAGCCCTTTGACATGAGGAGAGATGATACCGCCAGGCCACGGAATGCGGGAATCAGAGCCGGGGGCACCCTGCAGCTGCTACTACCGGTCCTGGCACTCAGGGCCGATCCGCCGCGAAGTCGGACCTCACCCGACGCAACGAAGCGGGCGGCACCGCGCAGGTACCGCCCGCCCTTCTTCCGCTCCCCCGGGCTCACCACCCCCAACACTGAGAGGGTGCTGGGCGCGGGAGGCCTCCCACCAGCCAGGTGGGCACCTACCCGCAAGCCCGCGGCTCCAGCCACGGAGCGTTCACGGTCTCCGTCGCGCGGGGGATACGGGTCTCATCGTGCCCCGCCCGCGTTCAGCGGGCTGACCCGGAGGTCCTCGACCAGGGAGGTCGCACCCTCCGTGTAGAGGGTGGCGTCATGGGCGTCGGGGCCGGGGAAGACCAGTTCGGTGAGGGTGACGCGGCCCCCCGCCGCGAAGACCTCCACGGACGAGGAGTCCACGACCACGCGCAGGCCCAGGCTGCCGTTCTCGAGGGGGAGCGGGGCCGAACTGCGGCCGGGGAAGTCCTTGTGGAAGCCGGTGTCCCCGGACTCGGTGCGGTCCACGAAGAGTTCCTCCGCGCCGGTGTCGTAGCCGATGACGGTGGCCTGGTCGCCGTCCTGGTGGACGCGCAGGCCCATGCTGTCGGCCTCTCCCGGGCGCAGGGTCAGCTCCACCTGGTAGGCCTGTCCGGGTTCGGGGGTGAGCAGGTCGACGCCGTGGGGCTCCACGGTGACCTCCGGGTGCTCCGTGACCGGCTCGCCCACGAGGTCGTCGACCTGGTGGGCCGGGTTCTGGACCAGCTGGGGGCGGCCGTCGACGGTCTTCAGCGCGAGCTCGCGCGGCAGGGCCATGGCGCCGCGCCAGGGCGACGTGGGGGTCTCCTCGGCGTAGTCCCAGTTGCTCATCCACGCCATGGTCACGCGGGCGCCGTCGGGGGTGTCGTTATAGGAGACGGCGGCGTAGTAGTCGCGGCCCCAGTCCAGCCAGTCGAAGTCGGCCAGGTCGTCGGAGTCGGCGAGGTGCTCCGGGGTGAAGGTCGTGCCGTCGAAGTCCCCGACGAAGTACTGCGCTCCGGACCCGCCCGCGACCGCGCCCGGGTTGAGGTTGACGATCATGACCCAGCGGGTGTCGTCGGGGGCGCCGTCCACGGGCAGCTCGAACAGGTCCGGCACCTCCCAGATGCCGTCCACGGCGTGCTCGGGACCGAAGTCGCTCATGAACTCCCAGTCGAGGAGGTCGTCGGAGCGGTACAGGTGGACGACGTGCTCCGTGGCCACGACCACGGCCATCACCCAGTAGCCCTCGCCGTCCTGCTCGTGCCAGAAGACCTTGGGGTCGCGGAAGTCGGGGTGGTCGATGTCCAGGACGGGGTTGCCTTCGTACTTGTCCCAGGTGAAGCCGCCGTCGGTGCTGTAGGCGAGGGACTGGGCCTGGATGCCGGGGTACTCGGAGGCGTCGGTGTAGTCGCTGGTGTAGACGGCCACCAGGGGCGGGTCGTCCGCGGTGCCCAGGCCGCTGGTGTTGTGCTCGTCGAAGACGATCCCGCCGGAGAAGATGTGCTCCTCTTCGGTGTAGGGGATGGCGACCGGGTGCTCGTCCCAGTGCACGAGGTCGGTGCTGGTGGCGTGCCCCCAGGACATGTTGCCCCAGCGGTCGCCCTCCGGGTTGTACTGGAAGTACAGGTGGTAGAGGCCGTCGTGGTACACGAGCCCGTTGGGGTCGTTGATCCAGTTCTCGGCGGGGGTGAAGTGCAGTTGGGGGCGCAGCCGTAGGGGTTCGGGCCGGGCAGCGGCCGGTCGGACCGGAGGCAGGGAGGCCGCGCCGAGCACGGCGGCTCCCGCGAGCGCCCCGCTCCCGGCGAGGAAGAGGCGTCGTCCGATGCGGCCTGGTTGGCGGTGAGTGGTCACAGTGGTCCTCCTCGTGGTCAACCGGTGGGGGTGCTGCCTTCGTGCTCATCGGCCAGGAGTTCGGCCAGGTCGGCCAGGATCCGGTCGTCGTCGGCGGTGAGTTCGACTTCGTCTCCGTGCGCGGCGCCCAGGGACATCAGCGCCAGGACGCTGGCGGCGTCGACGGGGTCCCCGGCAACGCCGTCGACGACCTTGGCGAGACGGACCGGGCCCTCGTGCTCGGCGGCGGCCCTGGCCAGGAGCGAGGCGGGGCGGGCGTGCAGCCCCACGGGGGAGGCGATGGTGACTCGGCGGTGCATGCGGTTTCCTCTCAGGGTTGTCTGGTCAGGCGTTGGCGGTGACGGGTTGTTCCTCGGGGACGCGTTCGCCTCGGGCGATGCTCTTCGCGAGCAGCACGGCGCCGGCGGAGACCGCGATCCCGGCCAGGATCGCGACGAGGTACAGCAGTGGCGCACTGACCAGTGGCAGGACGAACACTCCTCCGTGCGGGGCCATGAGGGTGCTGCCGAAGCCGATGGTCAGGGCACCCGCGGTCGCCGAACCCACGACGATGGAGGGGATGACACGCAGCGGGTCGACGGCGGCGAAGGGGATCACGCCCTCGGTGATGAAGGAGGCGCCGAGGAGCCAGGCCGGGCGGGAGCTGGCGTGTTCGGCGGGGCTGAACAGGGCGGGCTTGATCTTGGTGGCCAGCGCCATGGCGATGGGCGGGGTCATGCCTGCGGCCATCGCGGCGGCCATGATCGCCAACGCGGTCTCGCTGCCGGTGGTGAGTCCGCCGACGGCGAAGGTGTAGGCGACCTTGTTGACGGGCCCGCCCATGTCGACGGCCATCATGGCTCCGATGAGGCCGCCCAGAAGGATCGCGTTGGTCCCGGTCAGGCCGTTGAGCCAGGCGGTGATGGCGTGCATGGCCACGGCGATGGGTTCGCCCACGACCACGAACATCAGGGTGCCGACCACGGCCGTCCCGATGAGTGGCAGAACGAGCACCGGCATTACGCCGGAGACCGCGCGGGGCACGGGGATGAGGCGCAGGCCGGCGACGACCGCACCGGCGAGCAGGCCCCCGAGGAGTCCGCCGAGGAAGCCGGCCTCTACGGTCACGGCGGCGGCTCCGGCGACGAACCCGGGTGCGATGGCGGCCCGGTCGGCCATGGCGTAGGCGATGAAGCCCGCCAGTACCGGCACGAGGAAGTCCATGGCCAGGCCGCCGGTCTGGTTGGCCAGCGCGGCCCAGCTGGTGAGACTGAGCGCGTCGAAGTGCTCGGTGACCGACGGTGCCTCGGTGATGTCATGGCCGCCCAGGGCGAAGCTGAGCGCGATGAGCAGGCCGCCGGCGGCAACGAACGGGATGACGTAGCTGACGCCGGTCATGAGCCACTGCTTGAGGTTGCTGCCGAAGCCTCCAGTGCCCGTGACCTTGGTCCCGGGCTCGGGGGTGTTCTCCCCCGGTGCGGCCGGTTCGGCGGTTTCCTCTTCCTTCCCGGCCCGGCCGGTGCCTGCTCCTTCCGCCTGGTCGGCGGCCTCGACAGCGCGTTCGAGGATGCCGGCGGCGTCGTTGACGGCCTGCTTGACGGTGACTTCGACGTACGGGATGCCCTCGAAGCGTTCGCGTCCCTGCACCCCGATGTCCGCGGCGAAAACGACGGCGTCGGCCGCTGCGAGGTCCGCGGCCGAGAGGGCGGCGGTGCCGGCCGACCCCTGGGTCTCGACGGAGACTTCGTGTCCGGCGGCGCGTCCGGCCTGTTCGAGGGCCTCGGCTGCCATGTAGGTGTGCGCGATTCCGGTGGGGCAGGACGTGACGGCGACGATCTTCACAGCGCCACCTCCGAACGCACGTAGTCGGCCACGCGGGCCGGGTCGTCGGCGCTCAGGAGGGTGCCGGTGAACTCTGCGCGCATGAGTCGGCGCGAGAGCTTGGCCAGCACGGTCATGTGGTCGGTGTCGCCACCCTCGGGCGCGGCGATGAGGAAGATGAGTCGGGCGGGGCCGTCCTCGGCTCCGAAGTCCACACCTTCGGCGCTGCGGCCGATCGCGAGGGTCGGGACGGTGACGGCTGCCGAGCGGCAGTGCGGGATTCCGATACCGCCGGGAAGGCCCGTGGACATCTGCTGTTCGCGGGACTCCACGTCGGCGAGGAACCGCTCCAGGTCCGTGACCCGGCCGGCCCTGTGCAGGCGTTCGCCCAGGGAGCGGACGGCCTCGCGCCGGTCGGTGGAAACCAGGTCGAGGTCGACCAGGTCGGTGGTGACGAGATCGGTCATGGTGTCGCTCCGGTAAGGGTGAGGGAGGTGTCGACTGCGGTGACGTGCACGGTGTCGATGCGCGGATCGTGAGGGCTTGGCATACGGCTGCCCGGAAGGCCGACGGCGGCGGTTCCGTGGGCCACGGCTGCACGCAGGGCCTCGGGGCCGGCACCGCCGGCGCCGAGGAACCCGGCGAGTAGGGCGTCACCGGCGCCCACGGTGCTCAGGACCGTGGTGGCGGGCCCCTGGGCGTGCCAGGCGCCGGCGTTTTCGACGAGGAGCGCCCCGTCGGCGCCGAGGCTGACCAGGACGGCGCCCACTCCTTGGCGGCGCAGCCCGTGGACGACGTCGAGGACGGAGCCGAGGGTGGGCAGGGGGCGCCCGGCGAGTTCGGCGAGTTCGTCGTGATTGGGTTTGACCAGGTCGGGGCGGGCGTCGACGGCTCGGGCCAGGGCGGTCCCGGAGGTGTCCACTGCGGTGCGCGCTCCCGCCCTGCGGCCGGCTTCGACGAGGTCGCCGTGCATGTGGTCCGGGCTGCCGGTGGGCAGGCTCCCGCAGGTGGCGAGCCAGTCGGCGCCTTTGGCCAGGGCGGCGGCGCGGTCCACGAGTTCGCGGGTCTCTCCGGGGGTGAGGGCGGTTCCGGGTTCGTTGACTTTGGTGGTGGTGCCGTCGGCCTCGACCACGGTGAGGTTGCTGCGGGTCGCGCCGTGCACGGGTACCTCGGCAACGGAGACCCGTTCCTGTTGGAGGAGTGCGCCCAGGCGTGCGCCTTCGGGGCCGCCGCAGGGCAGGAGGGCGATGGTGGGCCGCTCTGCGGCGGCCAGGACCCGGGCGACGTTGACGCCCTTCCCGCCGGGGTCGAGGTGGGTGTCCAGGCTGCGGTGGACCTCGCCCCGGTGGAGGGAGTGCACTGCGACCGTGCGGTCCAGGCTGGGGTTGGGGGTGACGGTGACGATCATGCGATCACCACGTCGGGCTCGGCTCCGGCGAGGGCCTTGCGGGCCTGCTCGTCGAGTCCGTCGTCGGTGACGACCACGTCCATCTCGTCCAGGTGGGCGAAGCGGCTGAACTGGTCGTCGCCGTACTTGGTGTGGTCGGCGAGGAGGACGCGGCGGCGGCAGGCGCGGACCATGGCGGCCTTGACGGCGGACTCGGCGGGGTCGGGGGTGGTGCAGCCGCGGTCGGTGGAGAAGCCGTTGGTCCCGAAGAATCCGACGTCGATGGTGAGGCCGTCCAGGACGTCCTGGGACCAGGCGCCCACGGAGGCCAGCGTGGTGGCCCGCACCCGGCCCCCGATGAGGTGGACTTCGCAGCCCTGGCGGGTCACGAGTTGCTGGGCGGTGGGGAGGGAGTTGGTGACGACGGTGAGGTCGCCACCGTCGATCATGTGCCCAGCCAGGCGGGCGGTGGTGGTGCCGCCATCGAGGAGGATGGTTCCGCGTCGGGGCAGTTGGGCGACCGCGGCCTTGGCGATGTGCTCCTTCTGCGCCTCGTTGGTCTGGTCGCGCAGGGTGACGCTGGGTTCGAAGTCCAGGCGTTCGACGGCGATCGCGCCGCCGTAGACCCGGCGGACCACACCCTGCCGTTCGAGGACACTGAGGTCCCGCCTGATCGTCTCCGGTGCCACGGCGAGTTCCTCAGAGGCCGACGAGACGTCGATGCGTCCGTCCCGGCTTGCCTTCTGCGCCAAAAGTTGTCGGCGCTCGGCCCCGTACATGCCCGATTCCCTCCGTTGTCCGGTTTGATGTTGACCAATTCTGCCTGGTGTTGCCATATTGTCAAGGATCGGTGAACGCTCGAAAAACACGGAGGCACCATGGCGAACGGTTCGCTCCCCCACCCGAGTTCAGTGCTGCACGGGGCTGGTGTGAGCCCCGGAACAGCAGCGGGGCCGATCGTGCGCGTCACCGAACGCCAGCCCGAACCGGCCGTCGGCCCGGCCCCGGACGAGCCCGCGGCCGAGGCGGCCCGCATCCGACCGGCCGCCGATACGGTCGCCCGGTCGCTTCGGGAGCGCACGGCGACCACCGAAGAGGCCGCGGCGGTGTTGGCGGCCACCGCCGAGATGGCCGCCGACCCCTCCCTGACCGCCAAGGCCGAGTCACTCGTGACCGAGAACCGACTGCCCGCGGAACGTGCCGTGCACGAGGCCGCGGACGGTTTCGCCGAGATGCTGAGGGCCGCCGGCGGACTCATGGCCGAACGGGTGCGCGACGTACTCGACGTGCGCGACCGGATCGTGGCCGAACTGCGCGGCACCAACCCGCCCGGGGTCCCCCACCTCACCGAACCGTGCGTCCTCCTGGCCCGGGACCTCGCCCCGGCCGACACCGCCGGCCTGGACCCGTCACTGGTACTGGCCCTGGTCACCCAGGAAGGGGGCCCGACCGGGCACACCGCCGTACTGGCCCGGGCGATGGGCATCCCCGCCGTGGTCGCGGTCCGCGGCCTGCTGGAGGACCCGGCCGAAGGCGCGGTCGTGGACGGCCTCACCGGGGAGGTCGCCCTCCACCGCCGTCCCGTGCCCGCGCGGGCCGTCGAAGCGGCGGACGTGGAATGGGACGGTACGGGACACACACGCGACGGGCACCCGGTGCGGGTCCTGGCCAACGTGGGTTCACCCGCCGA
Source organism: Nocardiopsis oceani (assembly GCF_054777395.1). Taxonomy (NCBI): domain Bacteria; kingdom Bacillati; phylum Actinomycetota; class Actinomycetes; order Streptosporangiales; family Nocardiopsidaceae; genus Nocardiopsis; species Nocardiopsis oceani. The sequence continues at coordinate 7,481 of NZ_BAAHAR010000035.1, read as the reverse complement.
CGCCCGGGCAGCGGCGGCCGGCGGAGCCGAGGGAGTGGGCCTCTTCCGCACCGAGTTCTGTTTCCTGAACGCGGCCGCGGAGCCCTCCGAGGCGGCCCAACGCGAGGCCTACCGCGCGGTGTTGGAACCTCTCGCGGGCCTGCCCGTCATCGTGCGCACGCTCGACGCGGGCGCCGACAAGCCGCTTCCGTTCCTGTCCATGGGCGAAGAGCCCAACCCCGCGCTGGGTGTGCGGGGGCTGCGGGTGGCCTTCGACCGGCCCGGGTTGCTGGAGCGCCAGCTGGCCGCGATCGCCGGCGCCGCGTCCGACACCGGAGCGCGGGTGAGTGTGATGGCGCCGATGGTGGCCACGGCTGCCGAGGCGCGCTGGTTCGCGGAACGGGCCCGCGCTGCCGGGTTGGACCGGGTAGGGGTGATGGTGGAGACCCCCGCGGCCGCGCTGGCCGGCCCCGCCCTGTTCGAGGCGGTGGACTTCGTCAGTGTGGGCACCAACGACCTGGCTCAGTACACGTTCGCCGCCGACCGGCTCAGCGGGGCCCTGGCCGAGCTCAACGACCCGTGGCAGCCGGCCCTGCTGCGGCTGGTGGCCGGTCTGGCCCGGGCCGGACGCGAGCACGGAGTACCGGTCGGCGTGTGCGGTGAGGCCGCCGCCGACCCGCACCTGGCAGGGGTGCTGGCGGGGACCGGGGTGGGCAGCCTGTCGATGTCCGCGACGGCTCTGGCCCCCGTGGGCGCCGCGCTCTCGGGCCACACCATGAAGGGCTTCGAACAGGCCGCACGGGCTGCGCTGGCGGCCGACTCCCCGCAGGAAGCGCGTGAGGCAGCGGCCCGGGAACTCGCCGCCGAGACCGAGGGCGGGGTCTGACCGGCACCGTGAACCGAGTGCGTAGATATGCCCTTATTTGTCCATTTTTGTCGCTGTCGGTGATGGCGACCGCCTGCAGCCTGCCGGGCGGGGACGAGGCACCGCCGACCGAGGAAACCGGGCCCGATGCCTACACCGAGGACCTGCGCCCGCAGTTCCACTACTCCCCCACCGAGGGGGACATGGCCGACCCCAACGGGCTGGTCTACCACGCGGGCGAATACCACCTCTTCCACCAGCAGTGGGGCACGTGGGCCCACGCCGTCAGCCCCGACATGGTGCACTGGGAGGAGCTGCCGACCGCGTTGGAGCACGACGAGCTGGGCCAGGCTCTCTCGGGCAGCGCGGTGGTCGACCACCACAACACCAGCGGCCTCTTCCCGGACGGGGAGGGCGGCATCGTGGCGGCCTACACCAACACCGAGGGCGGCGAGGCGCAGAGCATCGCCCACAGCACCGACGGCGGCCGCACGTTCGAGCGCCACGAAGGCAACCCCGTCGTACCCAACGACGGCCGTGAGGACTTCCGCGACCCGCAGGTGTTCTGGCACGACCAGAGCGAGTCCTGGATCATGGTCGTGGCCACCGGATCGGCGGTAGAGATCTTCGGCTCCCCCGACCTCCTGGAGTGGGACAAACTCTCGGAGTTCGGCCAAGATCAAGGGCTGCAGACAGCCGTGTGGGAGTGCCCGGAGCTGTTCGAGCTGCCCGTTGAGGGAGACCCCGAACGCACCGAGTGGGTGCTCGCGGTCAGCGTCGGCGCCTCCGAGGAGACCGGGGGCTCCACCGCGCAGTACTTCGTGGGCGACTTCGACGGGGAGTCCTTCACCAGCCACGACCCTCCCGAACGAGAGCGGATCGTCGACGCCGGTCAGGACTTCTACGCCGCGCAGAGCTTCGCCGAAGCTCCCGACGACCGCCGTGTGTGGCTCGGCTGGGTCGGCAACTGGGCCCACCCCTACGCCGCCCCCACCGAAGGGTGGACCAACCACATGAGCGTGCCGCGCGAACTGTCGCTGCGCCCCACCGGTGAGGGCGACCTGGAACTCGCGCAGAAGCCGGTCCCCGAACTCGACGAGCTGCGCGGGGACCCGGTACACGTGCCCGAAGGCGAAATCGACGGGCTCCGCCCGGTGGACTTCGAGGGGCGCAGTTTCGAGTTCGAGGCCGAGATCGACCTGGGCGGGGCCGAAGAGGCGGGCCTGAGGGTCTTCGACGGAGAGGCCTCCGGTCAGGAGTCGTGGTTCGCGGTGGGGGCCAACACCGAACACGGCGAGTTCGTGATGGACCGCGCCAACGGCGGCCCGCAGACGCTGTACGACCCTGAACTGGAGGAGGTCGACTTCGGGGTACGGCGCTCCTGGGACCACGAGCCGCAGGACGGGGTCCTGCGCATGCGCGGCTACGTGGACGAGTCCTCCGTGGAGGTCTTCGTCGACGACGGTTCACTCACGGGGACCATGCTCGCCTACCCCGACCCTGGCGACGACGGGATCACGCTCTACAGTTCCGGGGGCAGGGCTCACCTGGAGTCCCTGACGATCCATCCCATGGGGCAGATCCGCTGACTGCACGCTCACGCTCCCCAGAGCAGCACGGGATAGGCGGATAAGAAGGACTTGATGTGGAGGTTCAGGGGTCCAGCGGCCATGTTGCGCGGCCCCCGACGAACACGCTGGGTACCCATAGGCGATAGCTCTCCAGGCGACGAAGCTACGTGGTAGCGACCTCGCCATGGGAGTGATACCAGGTCAGGCAATGTGAGAGCCGACGAGGGGACTTGAACCCCTAACCTATCGCTTACAAGGCGATAACTCATTGGGGCACATCCGACCTGCGAAAACGCCGCTCTCAAAGGGGATGGACAACCCTCAGGCGAAATCTGTTTTCAGCTTAGGCTTCCGTTCCTGTTCCCGCAAGCGATTCAAATAATGCCTGTGGACAGACTACCCGAAAAACAGTTATCGCCTATTCTGCCCAGCACGAAAAAGAAAGGGCCCTGGGCGACGCCCAGGGCCCCGATGCGTGAAGGGTCAGCTCCCCCAGCGGAATGCCCGCTCCTTCGTCCTGACGGCCTCCGGGATGGCCACCACCCGGTAGAAGGCCTGGCCGATCCGCTTCTCACACACGAAGTGCGCCCCCTCCCACCGCGGAGCCACCCCCATGAGTGCGGCCAGTCGCTCCACCTCGCCCTCCTTGTGCCCATCGCAGCCCTCGGGGAAGTAGGTGAGCTCCACCTTGGCCATCTCTCCCACCGGCAGGTGCGGGTTGGCCTCCATAAAGACCACCATCGCCCGCATATCCTCCAGGAGCCCTCGACGCTCCACCTGGTCGGCCACCTGCACCGCCGACCCCTCGGCCTCGGCACAGCTGGTCCAGACCCGGGACACGCCGTGGTGGCCGTCAGAGCGCACCGAGTACATCCGCCTCTGGTGCTGGCACCGCCGCATCTCGTCCAACCGCCGCATGGGATCGCCTCCTCGCTGAGAAAAGTCCTTCACCCCGTAAAGAAGCCATCGGCCCCCTCGATTTGGACGCCCTCCAGCGAAAAACCTCCAGGAGCCCCCCGCACTCACCCCAGCCCTCATAGAGATCTCAAGAAGAGAAGAGATCTATGTCGGGTTTCTGACAAACATCCGCAAACCCTTACCCCACAGGGGATGTCAGCGCCTGCCAGCCCCACACACCAACGACCCCCCGACGACCCCCGCCGCCACCTCATGTGCCTTCGGATCCCGACCCACCCTTGACCGAACACACACCCACCCATGGGCCGACTTCCTAGCCCGGCGTTATCCACAAGCGCTGCAAAACCAGAATCAATTGCTGCATGATGAGAAGTGTCTGGCCGCGGGGGTCACAGCCCATAGCCAGGACCAGTTGAGAACTCAAGAGAGGAATAGCGCATGCACGCCTTCGAGGAGCGCTTCGCCTGCATCAGGAGGGTCCTGCACGGCCTCTACGCCACCCTGGCCGATCGGCTCGCCGCACTGCCCCTGCCCATCGCACTCCCGCCCCTGGGCAATGAGCCCGAGGAACACATGGCGGTCCTGGATGCCCTGGAGGGCACGATGGACCTGCTGCGGGAGATGCCGCTGCAGAACGGCCAGCGCGCCCGGCTCTGCGCCGCGGCCGTGGAGTGGAACACCCTCTACGAACTGGTGGCCACTCTCGAGGAGTGCGGCCACACCAAGCTTCGGCTGATCTCCGCCGAGATCTGCTCCGCACGCATCGCGCACTTCATCCAGAACTACGACCACCAGGAAGCCAGCACCAAGCCCCAAGCCTCCTAGAGACCCCGATCAGCCCCGGGCCACCAGGTCCGGGGCTTTGCTATGCCATCCACCCGCACGCCGGGCACACTATGAAGGGCCGACGCTTTCCCCGAGCGAGCCCGGGGGTCACAGAGCGCCGACCCTCACCAGTTGAGACCCCGAAGAGAGGCCCAGTCCATGGTAGACCGGCCGGGCGTGACCGTTCCAGAGATCGCCCGCCGCTACGGCCGCAGCCCGCACACCGTGAGCAAGGAATGGACCCGCGCAAAGGGCTTTCCCTCCCCCACCGGCCGACGAGGACGGTACCTCGAGTACGACCACACCGCCGTCCACACCTGGGTCCAAGCCAACCTCAAGGCCGACACCACCCTGCCCATCCACACCGGCCCACCCGAAGAACTCCTCACCAAAGCCGAAATCGCAGCCGAGTCCGGCCTCTCCCCCAGCACCATCCGCTCCGACCTCTCCCGTGGCCGCCTCACCCCCAAGCACGGCGACACTCAAAAAGACGGAGTCCCCCTCTGGCGCCGAGGCATCATCTCCCGCCAACTGTCCCAGCGCCGCCAACACGGGTCTTCGAAGTTAATGGGGGTGGGCCTCTCGTCGACTCCGGCGGGTGGTTGCACAGCGTGACCGGAGCCGTTGGTTGGCCCGGTTCCGGAAACCGAAGGCATTGCGGGCCTCCAGCTTGATGAGGTGGTTGTTGCCCTCGGAGGCGGCGTTGGTGATCCCGGTGGCCAGGTGGGCCTCGATGCCGTCCCACCACTGCTCGACGGTCTGGACCAGGATGCGGAGTTCGGGCAGGTGCGCATGGTCGGCGACGTGGGAGAGGAAGCGGTAGCGGGCCGCGCTGATCGCGGAGCGATCGGGACTCACGCGGGTACGGCTTACGGCCAGGCCCAGCAGATCGCGTAGGAGTTCCTTGGCCTGCCAGGCGGCGTAGATCTGTCGGCCGTAGGTGCCCATGTGCTCCAACGTCACCTGCAGGAAGGTGCGTTGGTCGGCGCTGAGTTCTTCGGCGTTGCGGCGCAAGAGCCTGCGCACGGCATAGACGGCATCACCCCTGTGAGCCCGGCGCCCGTACTGCTTCCATGTCAGGCGCCGGCGTAGGTCGGCGAGGCGGCGCTGGGCGAGTTGGACGAGGTGGAAGCAGTCGTCGACCATCCGCGCGTGGGGCAGAGCTTGGTTGATCGCGGTGCGGAAAGGGGCGCACAGGTCGATGGCTACGTGGCGCACCTGCGCGCGCCAGGCGGCGGGCTGGGCCAGGTGCCCGTCGGCCACCGGGGCCGCGCCCGCGTCCCTCGACCTGGCCGAACAGGCCCTGCCCGCCGATGGCGTCGACGAACCCGATATGCCAGGCATCGGCCACCAGTTCACATGTGTGGGTGTGCGGGTTCTGTTGCCAGACCGGCTTGCCGCGGCGGGTCTCGTCGATCCCGATCGCCTCGGTGTGGGGTGGGTCCTCGGGCAGGAGGCGGGCGGCGTAGTCAGTGAAACAGCGCCAGGTGGTGGGCCAGGATAGGCCCAGGTCGCGTCGGGCCCGGACCACGGTGCGGCCGGTGTCACAGGCCGCGGCCCCGGCCGCGTCGCGCAGGGCGGTGGTGGTACGCATCCGGGCGGGCACTGCCGGGATCGCCTCGGTGAAAGAGCCGCGGGTGTACACATCTGCAGTGCAGTACCAGCGGGCTTTGCGCCAGCGGATGCGCACCGCTGTGCTGCCGCGGGACAGATGCCTGGGGGTGGTGGTGCGGTAGTCCTTGCGCCGGGTGGCCAGCATCCCGCAGGAGGGGCAGGCCTGTGCGCAGTCGTCGCTGGTGACGGTGTAGACCGTCGATTGGCCTGCACTGTCGGCTTTGAAGTGGGTCACACTAGCCCCCTCGAGCCCGAGTAGGAGTGTTGCCGCGTCAGGGTTGAGGGATCGTCTGTGTTCAAGCCCGTGGGTTTTCGTTTTGGTTGCTTCGACAACAGCCATGATCACGAAGACCTGCGGGCTTCTTGCATCCGGGGCGCCTGCCCCCGACTGCCTCACACAGCGTGACCGGAAAGCCCGCCTGTCACCGCCCCACCCCCATTAACTTCGAAGACCCGCTAAGCCGAAATCGAACTCGACATTGAGTTCACGTTTCGGTACCTGGCGGAGGCAACCTGTACGATGAATACGTGATCGATGAATGGGTCCCCTTCGGACTGAGCCAGGACGATGCCGAGCAGTACAGGGTGTTGGTAGACGGAGTACCGAGACCGCTACGTGAGCCGATTGTTGCGTGGTTCGAGCATATCTTGTCGCATGCGAAGTTCGATCGACTACGCAACGATCGAAGTCGACATTTGGAGATGCTTACGGGCATTGAAATGGGGGTACGTGAGAACGCCTACCGCAAGTGGAGCGAATACACGAGTATCTTGCGCAGGATGGACGATCGAACCTTGCTCCGGGTAGTGGACGCAACACTCTCAGTGGAGTGGCACGGAACTCGGACAACGGATCTGGACTATGCACTTAGGCTCTGCCGTTCCAAATGGATGATAGGCACACGCATGGGCAAGCCCGGTCTGGTGGCGCGCGAGCCGGAGGGTGTGCAAGACATAGTCGAGGCGACGATCAGTTCCTCGGGCACTTCCGGACAGATTCTCGCGCGTGCCTGGAGTAAAGTGCACGCCTTCACATCTGACTTTCCGGGTGCGTACGCCGACGCGGTCCGTGCTGTCGAAACAGCGGCCCAGCCCCTGGTCGAGCCAAACAACCTGGAGGCCACGCTCGGCAGCATGGCGTCGGTGATGCAGAATCACGGCGACTGGCGGTTGCCACTCCGCGAGCACCAGCACTCGCCGACTGCCACGATGCTGGTCGACATGCTGCGCACCCTGTACAGGGGCCAGGTGGACCGTCACGGCAAGGACGACTATCGGGACGTAAACCAAGAGGAGGCGCGAGCCGGAGTCGCGCTTGCCGCCACGCTGGTGTCATGGTTCGCCTCGGGAAACGTCCAGCGCCGGGGCAAGATCTGAGTTGATATTGCCATCCGTGCCATACAAACTCGGCTGTCGAACGCAACCACGACTTTTCACACCTGGGGCCGCCTCTGGTGTCTTGAGCTAGTGCACCATCCCACTGACACACAACACCCGAATGAAATGGTTCTAGCACTGCGAGATTGACAGCTAGCGCCCCCTGCACATCAATGCCTCCATAACTCTCGGAGTAAAACTGATCGTGACTGTTCAGGTCTTTGGGTGAGTTGATCGGTTCGCCTGCGAGAGGGACCCCTGGGCTGCAACGATGAACCCGTGACCTCCTCCGACCAGACCGCGCCCTCCTACGAGGAGCTCGCCGCGCTGGT
>NZ_BAAHAR010000034.1:0-101900 GCF_054777395.1 Nocardiopsis oceani | reverse complement strand
GGCCAGCGGCTCCGAGGCCGACCACAAGAGGAGCTTCTCGGCCGGCGGGTCGACCAGCGCGGACAATATCCAGCCGTTGTGCTCGGACCACAACCGGCTCAAGTACCGCAGGGAGACCAACCCGGAGCGGTCCACGTGGCAGGGCCGCCCCTCCCACCGCAACCGAGGCAACAAGAACAACAACAAGGACAAGGGTGGGGGCAAGGACCCGGACGGGGACCCAGAGCCAGCCCCCCCACACCTGAGGAGCGGTAACCGCCCGCCAAGGCCCTACCGCCCCACGCCCCCACGCCCCGATGCCCTGGTACCCCGGCACCCTCCCGAGGGGTTCGCCGCACACCATGACCGGCCGCGACACCCGACCCGTCAACGCTCCGGCGGAGTGGGCCACCGGCCGCAGGCCGTGCTGTTCGGGGTCCGCAGCAGAGCATGACCGGCCGCGACACCGCCAGGCGTTACCGCTCCGGCGGCGTGGCAGGCATCGGCCGCCAGGCCGACGCAGTTGCCCGGCCGAAGGCCGAGACCGTGCAGACCTCAACCACCCGTCCCCCTTTCCCGATAGCCGCCAACCTGCCGTCGTAGCGGAGCGGGTCAAGGTGGAGCGCCGTTGATGCGCGAAGCGCTCGATGGCGACGACCTTGAGGCGCGTAGCGGAGACGGCCACAATCGGGCGGCGGGAAAGGAGGGAACCCCAGCCCGGAAGGCAACCCCAACCAGAGCAGGCACCTCAAGCCAACAGGGCAACCCCCCAACTGCCCCAACCGAAGCAACTTCAGAGTTAAGGCGCCGCGTGGGCGTTTTTGTCCGTTTCCGCAGCAGCCCCGTCCATTTCCGCGGGGCCTCCGGCCGCGCGGTCCCGGTCCTGTCGGGAGGCCTTGTACGCTTCCCAGTGGGCGAGCAGCGTGTCGTGGTAGCCGTCCAACCAGGTCATGTAATCGTACATGTTGCGCAGGCGGTTGCGGGAGGTGGGGCCCAGGTCGGGCAGCCGGTCCAGCGCCGAAGCGGCCAGGTCGCGCTGCTGGCGCAGGTAGGAGCGCTCATTCCGGAGAAACCCGCCCCACACGTCCTCGTCCATGCTCACCAGCTTGGAACGGCCGTCGGGGGCGTCCACCAGGGTCACGAACCCCAGCTCGCGCAGCCTGCGCACCGCCTCAGAGACCGAACCGCGGCTGACCCCCGCGCCCCCGGCGATCTCCTCGGCCCCGACCGCGTCCCGATCGGCCACGAGCAGGTAGCCGACGATGCGCCCCTCGGCCTTGGGGCGTCCCTGTGTTTGCCAATACGCGGAGAAGCGCCCAACGAAGTCGTCCCGGAACTCGTCATCCGTCGGCACCTCGCCGTGCTTCCCTTCCTCCGCCATGCCCGCCACGATATCGGTTCGTGCGGGGCTGTCAGCCGTGGCGCAGCGACTCCAGCAGTCCCGATAGCGCCCACCACACATCCTCCAGATCCTGCTCGGTCCCCGAGTCGGCCAGCCACAGCGCCGCTTCGTTCATCGCCCCCGACAGAAGGTGGGCCAGGGGCGGGACCGGCTGCGGCCGGATCACACCCGCGTCGACCAGTGAGGTGAGAACCTCACCCAGGTGTCGGGCGGAGGAGGCTTCGTCGAGGGCGCGCCACCTGCTCCACCCGAGGACGGCGGGGCCGTCCACCAGCATGACCCTGCGTACGTCCGGTGCGGTGCTCGCGGTGAGGAAGGCCCGGCAGCCGACGGTCAGCTGCTCCCACGGGTCTGTCCGGGCCTCTGCCGCCTCGGCCACGGCGTCACCCACCTCTTCCTGGACCTGTTCCAGGACAGCGCCGAACAGGGCGGCCTTGCCATCGAAGTGGTGGTAGAGCGCACCCTTGGTGACCTTGGCCGCGGCCACGACCTGGGCCAGGGCCACCCCGCCGTAACCGTGTTCGGTGAACAGGCGTCGGCCCTCCCGGATCAGTGTCCGCCTGGTCTGCGCCCGCTGTTCGGCCCGGGTCCCGGTGTCCTTGGGCAATGATCCCCCTCATTGACATACCGAAGGTACGTGAATAGTCTACTTTCACATACTAAAGGTATGCGAAAGGTGCGTTATGAAACTCAACAGCTTCTACCCTGTCCTGTGCACCTCCCGGCTCGAGGAGAGTCACGCCTTCTACGCGGAGAACTTCGGCTTCGAGGACACCTTCGTGGCCGACTGGTATGTCAGCCTGCGCCGCCCCGGCCCGCCCGACCACGAACTCGGGCTGTTGAAGGCGGGCCACCCGACCCTGCCCGAGGGCCACCGTGCCGCGGTCGGGGGGATGCTGCTCAACCTCGAAGTGGCCGACGCGGACGCCGAGTGGGAGCGCCTCGTGGTGCGCGGCGGGCTCGAACCCGTATACGCCCTGCGCAGCGAGCGCTTCGGCCAGCGGCACTTCATCGTGGCCGACCCCAACGGGGTGCTGATCGACGTGATCACGCCCATCGAACCCTCGGATGAGTACGCTGACCAGTTCGTCGACTGACCTCTTCCGCGGTGCCGTCGTCGGTCTCCGCTGGCGTCTGGGCCAGTGTGCCTTGTGTACCATCCGGTCGGTATGCTGATCCGATCGGTACACGACTCGCCGCCGGGGGAACGGGGGCACGAGGTGGAGCGGGACATGGCGCGAGGACAGCGGACGGCTGACGACACCGAAGCCGGGCGCGGATCCGTGCCCGAACGCCTGCTGCGGGCCGCGACGCGGCTCTTCGCCGAGCGGGGCTTCGAGGGCACCTCGGTACAGGAGATCGTGACCGCCGCGGGTGTCACCAAGGGAGCGATGTACCACTACTTCGGTTCCAAGGACGACCTGCTCTACGAGGTCTACGCCCGGGTCCTGCGGATGCAGACCGACCACCTCGTCACCCTCTCCTCCCGCGAGGCGCCCGTCGCCGAACGCGTCCACGCGGCCGCCGCCGACGTGATCGTCACCAGCGTCGCCAACCTCGACGACACCAAGATCTTCTTCCGCTCCATGCACCAGCTCGCCCCCGAGAAGCAGCGCAGCGTGCGCGCCGAGCGCCGCAAGTACCACGAGATCTTCCGGGACATGATCGAGCAGGGCCAGCGCGAGGGTGTCTTCCGCGAGGACGTGCCGGCCGACCTGGTGGTGGACTACTACTTCGGCTCGGTGCACCACCTGAGCACCTGGTACCGGCACGACGGCGAACTCAGCGGCAACGACGTGGGCCGCCACTTCGCCGACCTGCTCGTCGCGGGCCTGCGCCCGGGCGTCTGACTCAGCCGACCCCGGGCGCCGGGCCCCGGCTCAGCGGACGATGCCGCCTTCGAGCGTGCGAATGATGTTCGCGGCGATGACGTGGCGCGGAGCGGTGCCGTTCCTGCTCTCCTCGCACCCGGCGAAGACCAGGGACCACAGCCGCGTTCTCGATCCACTTGGCGTCCAGGTCGGCCGTGAACACCCCCTCGTCCTGGCCGCGCCGGACCAGGTCGATCACCGCGGTGCTGTCGGACTCCGCCTCGCCGTCCTCCTCCTGGCCCTCTTCGCCTCCCTCGGTGGTCGCGTAGCTGCCGAAGAGGAAGAGCATGTGATCACCGGCCCCGACCAGGCCCCCGATGAGGCGGCCCAGTGCCTCGCGTGATCCGCCGTTAGCCGTGTCGGCCAGGCTCACCGCGCTGTCGATCGCCCGGTTGGCCTCGCCGGTGGTCGCGGCGAGGAGTTCGGCGCGGTCGGCGAAGTGCTGCTGCAGCGTGGTGCGGCTGGCCCCGGCCGCCTTGGCCACGTCCGACGCTCGCCACCACCTGGCCGCTGGTGCTGATCCTCGTCGTCGGCCTGGCCAGCTCCGCGGGCGGCGTAGTGCGCTGGGTCAAGACCCGGTACCGCGTCACCGCGACCCATGTGGAGCGGCGCACCGGCCTCTTCGTGCGCAAGTACCGGTCGGTCCTGCGGGAGCGCGTCCGAAGCGTCGAAGCCGAGGCCAGGTTCCGGCACCGGCTCTTCGGCCTGCGCATGGTCAAGATCGGGGCCGGACAGCAGAACACCAGCGGTGAGTCGGCCCTCGCCCTTGACGCGATCTCCCGTAGGGGCGCGCTCCGCCTGCGCGAACGGCTCCTGGAACGCGAGGACGGCGCACCAGCGACCGCGGTCCGTCAGGTCGGCGGCGCCAGCTCTGAGCGCCCCGTTTCTCACCGGCCGTGCATCCGGCACGACCACACCGAAGGAAGGTTCCCCAACATGCTGATCCCCGTCACCGGCGGACGATGACACACGCCGGAGGCTCGGCCGGGGTTCTCCTCCCGGCCGAGCCTCCTTCTTCCGCTCCGCGTACTTGCGCGCTCCGCTACATGTACCTACGCAGCTCCGCGCGGGCCAACGAGCGCAGGTGCACCTCGTCGGGCCCGTCGGCCAGCCGCAGCGAGCGGATGCCCGCCTGCCAACCGGCCAGCGGCTGGTCCTGGCTCACCCCGGCGGCGCCGTGCGCCTGCACGCACTTGTCCAGAATCCACTCCACCGTGCGCGGGGTGGCGATCTTGATCGACTGGATCTCGGTGTGCGCGCCCTTGTTGCCCACGGTGTCCATCAGGTACGCGGTCTTGAGCACCAGCAGGCGCAGCTGCTCGATCGCCACCCGGGCCTCGGCGATCCACTCACGGACCACGCCCTGCTCGGCCAGGGGACGGCCGAAGGCCACCCGGTCCAGCACCCGCTTGCAGGTCAGCTCCAGCGCGCGCTCGGCGATGCCGATCGAGCGCATGCAGTGGTGGATACGGCCCGGGCCCAGACGGGCCTGGGCGATCGCGAAGCCCTCGCCTTCGCCGCCCACCAGGTTCTCCACGGGCACGCGCACGTCGTCGAAGAACACCTCGGCGTGGCCGCCGTGGTCGCTGTCGTCGTAACCGAACACGCTCATGCCGCGCCCGATGCGCAGCCCGGGGGTGTCCCGCGGCACCAGCACCATGCTCTGCTGCTTGTGGCGCTCTGCCTCGGGGTCGGTCTTGCCCATCACGATGAGGATCTCGCAGGCGGGGTTGAGGGCCCCGCTGATGTACCACTTGCTCCCGTTGATCACGTACTCGTCGCCGTCGCGGACGATGCGCGTGGTGACGTTCGTGGCGTCGGAGGAGGCGACATCGGGCTCGGTCATGGCGAAGGCGGACCGGATCCGCCCGTCCAGGAGCGGCTCCAGCCACTGCTTCTTCTGCTCGGGGGTGCCGAACATCGTCAGCACCTCCATGTTCCCGGTGTCGGGGGCCGCGCAGTTGAGCGCCATCGGGCCCAGGCGGGGGCTGCGCCCGGTGATCTCGGCCAGCGGCGCGTACTGCAGGTTGGGCAGCCCGCCGTGCTCGGGGTGACCGGCCAGGAAGAGGTTCCACAGGCCCCGCTCGCGGGCCTTGGCCTTGAGCTCGTCGACGACCGGCGGGATCGCCCAGGGGTCCTCCCGCTCCTCCAGCTGCGCGGCGAACACGGGCTCGGCGGGATAGACGTGCTCGTCCATGAAGGTCAGGAGCCGCTCGCGCAGCTCCTCGGTCTCGGCGTCGTAGGCGAAGTCCATCTGTACTCAGTCCTCCTTGAGCATGGTGTGGGCGCGCTTCACCAGCGGGGCGACGACGTCGCCGATCCCGTCGAAGCCCGATCCCACGGTGAGTCCCTGGCTGTGCCGGAAGTGGATCCCCTCGGCGATCACCGCGAGCTTGAAGCAGCCGAACGCCACGTACCAGCCCAGCCGGGACACGTCGCGGCCGGTGGCCGCGGCGTACATGTCCACCAGTTCGGGGGAGCTGGGGAAGCCCTCGGCGGAGGTCGCGGGCGGCTTGTCGGTGCCGCTGGCGACCGGCTGCTCCCGGTAGACGAGCATCAGGCCCAGGTCGACCAGCGGGTCGCCGAGTGTGGCCATCTCCCAGTCCAGGACCGCGGTGAGGCGCGCGTCCGCGGTGACCAGCACGTTGTCCAGGCGGTAGTCGCCGTGCACGATCGCGGGTGCCGACTGCTCGGGGATCGACGCGGCCAGCCGGTCGCGCAGGTCGTCGATCCCGGGGAGGTCCCGGCCGCGGGATGCCTCCAGCTGCTTGCTCCAGCGGCGCACCTGGCGCTCTAGGAAGCCGGACGGGCGCCCGAAGTCGCCCAGGCCCACCTCCTCGGGGTCCACCGCGTGCAGGTGGCCCAGCGTGGTGACCAGATCGTCGGCCACCTTGCGGATGCCCTCGACACCGAGCGGGGAGATCTCGTCGAGCGTGCGGAAGGGGGTGCCCGCGACGTGCTCCATGACGTAGAACGGCGCGCCCAGAACCTCGGTGTCCTCGCACAGCAGGTGGGTGCGGGGCACCGGGACGGCCGTATCGCGCAGGCCGGTCATCACCCGGTACTCGCGCGGCATGTCGTGGGCGGTGGCCAGCACGTGGCCCAGGGGCGGTCGGCGCACCACCCAGGATCCGGTCCCGTCGGTGACCACGTAGGTCAGGTTGGACTTGCCACCCGCGATGACCTTCCCGCTGAGCGGCCCTGCGACCAGACCGGGTACTTCGCGGTCCAGGTGGGCCCGCAGCCGGTCCAGGTCCAACCCGGGTAGTTCGTCGCTCATGCGGACTCCTCTTCGCTGAACACCTTGGCTTGGAGGCGGCGCATCCCGGCCAGCCAGGCGTCCGTGTCGGCGGCCCTGGCCGCGTAGTAGTCGGCGGCCTGCGGGTGCGGCAGGATCAGGAAGCGGCTGTCGGCCAGTCCCACCATCACCGCGTCGGCGACCTCTTCGGGGGTGATCGCGTCCGGGGAGAGGATGGCCTGTCCCTCGTTGCCCGCCGAGTCGAGCATGTTGGTGCGCACGCCCAGGGGGCACAGGCACTGCGTGGTGATGCCCCGGTCCCCGTAGGTGGCCGACATCCATTCGCCGAAGGCCAGTGCCGCGTGCTTGGTCACGGAGTACGGCGCACTGCCCAGCATGGTGAGCAGCCCCGCCCCGGACACGGTGGTGAGGAAGCGGCCCTGCCCGCGCTCCAACCAGCCCGGCACCAGCTCGCGGGAGGCGCGTACGTGCGCCATCACGTTGACCTGCCAGGACAGCTCCCAGTCGGCCTCGGGTGCTTCGGGGCCGCCGTGCGCGGCGACCCCCGCGTTGGCCATGTACAGGTCGATCCCGCCGAGGTGGGCCCCCGCTTCGGCGACCAGGGCGGTGACACCCTCCTCGCTCGCGGCGTCCCCGGGTACGGCCACCCCGCCGATCTCGCTGGCCACGGCCTCGGCCGCGCTCGCGTCCAGGTCGTTGACGACCACCCTCGCGCCCGCCGCTGCCAGACGGCGGGCGACCGCGGCGCCGATCCCGTTGCCGCCGCCGGTGACCACGGCCCCGATGTCGTTCAGCTCCATGCCCGTCACACCCCTCCGGTCAGGGTGACGCCGCCGTCCAGCACCAGGGTGCGGCCGGTGACCCACGCGGCGTCCTCGGAGAGGAGGAAGGCGACGGCGCCCGCGACGTCGTCGGGTACGCCCAGGCGGCCGAGCGGGTACTGGGCGGCGACCTTCTCCTCGCGGCCCTCGTACAGGGCGGAGGCGAACTGGGTCTTCACCACGGCAGGTGCGACGCCGTTGACCCGGACGTGCGGTCCCAGTTCGACGGCGAGCTCTTCGGTGATGTGGCTGAGCATCGCCTTGGTGGCGCCGTAGAAGCCGATGCCTGGGGCGGGCTTGGTCCCGGCGACGGAGGAGACGTTGACGATGGCGCCGCCGTGCTCGCCCTGCCAGGCCTTGTGCACCTTCTGTACCCAGGAGATCGCTGAGAGGGCGTTGACCTCGAAGATCTTGCGTGCAGCGTCCAGGTCGAGGTCGACCATGCGCCCGTAGACCGGGTTGATGCCGGTGTTGTTGACGAACAGGTCGACGCTGCCGAAGGCTTCCAGGGTGGCGCTGATGGCCGTGTCCTGGTGTTCGGTGTCGTGGGCGCGGCCGGGGACGGCGATGGCGTGGTCGGGGCCGCCGAGCGCCTCGACGGCTTCCTGGAGGGGTTCGGGTTTGCGCGCGGTGATGCACACGCGAGCCCCCTCGGAGACGAGCCGCTGGGCGATAGCCAGGCCGATGCCGCGGCTTGCCCCCGTGATGATGGCGGTGCGTCCGCCGAACCGCGAAGTCATGCGTACTCCTTAGACCGACTGGTCGGTATGTCACGGAGACTCTATGTCCGCCGAGGTGCGCGCCGCAAGGGGCACGCGGGCGGGCAGGCGGCCACAATGGGCCGAAGGCGGGCGAAGGCGCCCGGCCCCCGTACACGGAGGAGTACCCACCATGGCAACAGAGGTCACCGATGTCCCCGACAAGCGCCGCTACGAGGTCAGCTCCGACGGTCAGGCCGCCGGATACGCGGAGTACATCCTCACCGACACCCTCATCACCTTCACCCACACCGAGATCGACCCCGCCTTCGAGGGCAAGGGGATGGGCAGCACGCTGATCCGCGAGGCCCTGGACGACGTCCGCTCCAGGGAGCTCGCCGTGCTCCCGCTGTGCCCCTTCGTCAAAGGCTGGATCGAACGCCACAGGGACTACGCGGACCTGGTCTACCAGTCCCCGCAGGAGTAGGCGCGGCCCTCCGGGGGAAGCGGGTAGGGAGAGCGGCCCTCGGGAGCGCTGAGGGGTGATCCCTCGGCTCCTCGGGCACGCGCTCCCCGAACGCGTGGAGGCAGGAGGCCGGATGTGAGCATCGACTACGGACGCGAGATCGGTTTCGGGGTGTTCCCCTCGCCGAACGCCGCTCCCGACGCGCTGGAACGGACCTGGGCCGTGATCGACGCGGCCGAACGCGGCGGCTTGGACTTCGCCGGAATCCAGGACCATCCGTACCAGCGCCGGCACCTGGACACCTGGAGCCTGATGGCCACGGTGCTGGCCCGTACCGAACGGCTGAGGGTCTTCCCCGACGTCGCCAACCTGCCGCTGCGGCCACCCGCGGTCATGGCAACGACCGCGGCCAGCCTGGATGTGCTCTCCGGTGGCCGTTTCGAACTCGGGCTGGGCGCCGGGGGCTTCTGGGAGGCCATCAAGGCGATGGGCGGTGAGCACCGTACCCCGCGCGCGGCCGCGGACGCCCTGCTGGAGGCGGTGGAGGTGATCCGGCTGATGTGGTCTGACCAGCGCTCGGTCCGTTTCCAGGGCGAGCACTACCACCTGTCGGGGGTCAAACCGGGTCCCGTGCCGGTGCACGACATGGGGATCTGGCTGGGCGTGCTCGGGCCCCGGCTGCTGAAGGAGGTGGGCCGGGTCGCCGACGGCTGGGTGCCCTCCTACGCCTTCGCCGGGCCGGAGAAGCTCCCCGAAATGCACGCGAGGATCGACGCGGGCGCGGCCGAGGCCGGGCGCGACCCCGCGTCGATCCGCCGCGTGTACAACCTGTGGGGCACGATCACCGACGGGGCGTCCAACGGCCCGCTGGACGGGCCGGTCGACCAGTGGGTGGAGACTCTCAGCGAACTCGCGCTGGAGTACGGCATGGACACGTTCGTGCTCGGCCCCGCGGACGACTCGGCCGCGCAGGTGGAGCTGTTCGCCGCTGAGGTGGCCCCCGCCGTCCGAGAGGCGGTCGGCGAGGGCCGCTCCTGAACGGTCAAGTCGGACAAATGCGAATCTACTTCGTAAAGGTGGCAGATCCGGTGATCCCGTCTGTCCCGTCAGGCCGAGGGGTCCAGGGTCAGCTTGCCGACCGTGCCGCGTGCGCGCAGGTCCTCGTGGGCCTTTCGCGCCTCGTACAGGGGATAGGTCCCACCCAGGACCGGCCGTAGGCGCTCCTCGGCGACCAGTGAGAGGAGCTCGTCCATGGCACGGCCCACCACGTCACCCGGCAGCAGCCAGGCGTGCGGCAGCCACATGCCGCCCACCGTGGTCGAGAAGCGCATCAGGTTGGGCAGCTTCACCGGGCTGGGCTGCTCACGCGAGGCCATCCCGTAGAAACCGAGCCGCCCGAACGGAGCCAGGGCCCGTACGCTCTCGTCGGTGACCCGGCCGCCGACCATGTCCAGGATGATGTCCACCCGCTGGCCTCCGTTGGCCTCGATGAGGGCGGCGGTCATGTCGGGTGCGGCGGAGTCCACCACCGCGTCGGCACCGAGCTCTTGCGCGAGCTTGCGCTTCTCCTCGGTGCTGGCCACCGCGATCACCCGTCCGGCGCCGAACAGCTTGGCCAGCTGGACCGCGAGCGTGCCCACGCCGCCGCCGGCCGCGTGGACCACGACCGATTCCCCCGGTTCGATCCGTGCGGTCTTGCGCAAGAGCATCCACGCCGACGCCCCCTGGACGATCAGGGCGAGGGCGGCCGCGTCGGAGACCCCTTCGGGGATCTCGTAGGCGAGGTTGCGGTCGACGGCGGCCTGCTCGGCGTAGCCGCCCCCGCCGTTGGCCAGGCCGACGATCCGGCGCCCGTCGGAGGCGCGTCCGGCGACCTCGCTGCCGGGGACCATGGGGAGCGTGGAGGGTGCGAGGTAGGTGTTCTCCGCCTGGTGGGTGTCGGCGAAGTTGATCCCGCTGAGAGCGACGTCGAGCAGGAGCTCGTTCGGTTTCGGCTCCGGGGCGGGCAGCTCCGTGGGGACGAGGACCTCGGGTCCGCCGAACTCGGTGATCTGGATGGCGCGCATGGTGAGTCCTTCCTGCTGGGTGGATCGCATCATACCGACCGGATGGTATGTCATGGTCGGAGGGCCGCGCGGAGGGAGAGCCCATAATCCGCGGGGCTGACGGGCCCTCCCGTGCGCTGGCTCAGTGCCTACCGGCGCGAGCGGCCGCCGCCGGAACGCCTGCCGCCGGAGCGGCCCCCGCCCGAACGGCCCCCGCTGGAGCGCCCGCCGCCCGAACGGCCCCCGCCGGACCCGCGGAAGCCGCCGGAGCCGCGGCCCGTGCTGCCGCTCTTGCCGGACGAACCCCGCGAGGAGGACCCGAAGGACCCGGAGGAGCCGCCGAACCGCGAGGACGAGCTGCGCGGGGAGGAAGCGCCCGAGGAGCGCGAGGACGAACCCGAGGACGAGCCCCTCGAGCCGAAGCCCCCGGAACTTCCGGAGCTCCCCGAACCGCCCGACGCGCCGCCGAACCTGCTACGGCTCCGGTCGGAGGCACCGCCCTGCGAACCGCCGCCCTGCCGGGTCTGGCGTTCACGGCGGGACGCCGACCCGGGAGACTCGGAGCGGGAGGCGCCAGCGGAACGGTTGCTGCGGCCGGCCGCGTCGGACCGGGAGTCGAAACCGCCGCCCCGCCGGGGCGGTGCCTCCGACCTCGACGCGAAGCCACCGCCACCCCGGCGTTCGCTGCGTGGCGGCCTGCTGGGCCGGGCCGCGCGGGCCGGGGCGGCGCCCGAGCGGTTGGAGAAGGTGCGGTAGTTGCCCCGCGGTTCGGTCGCGCGTTCGCGCATGGGTACGTAGCCCCGGGTGCGCGCGGGCCGGAAGGTGTGGACCACCAGGGGAGGGCGTCGGCGCCGGCTGACGACATAGCCGCGACGGGGGTGGTGCCAGTGGTGGCGCGGCTCGTAACCGTATTCGGGGTAGCGGCGGAAGTCCGCGTAGTGGGAGTGGTAGAACTCGGGCTCGCGCTCGTGCAGCAGCACGTCGATGGTGATCGCGGCTCCGATGACCAAGCGTCGTAGCGGCCAGGGCAGGTCGTAGGCGAACTCGAGCGCGTATCGGTCATCGGTGGTGAAGAAGCCGCCGGTCAGGCCGGGGTGCTCCTTGCTGATGCGCGCGATCTCGATCCCGGAGTGGTCCTTGATGGCGAAGTCCCACCCGTTCCAGTCGCCCCGGATCTCCGCGATGGTGTGGCCGCGGGGGTCGTTGAGCCGGAAGCGGGAGCCCATGAAGGAGCGGTCCTGGACGATGCTGCCGTAGGGCTCGCCGTGGGGGCCGGTCACGTAGATGTAGGGGCGGCCGCGGTCCCAGGGCTTGTCCAGGGACATGAGGGGGTAGCCGTCGGGGCCGTAGATCGTGAACCGGTGGGGGCGGTGGGAGTTCTGCCGGTGCGAGCGCGTCCACGCGGTCATGTGTTCGTTCACGTAGGCCAGCGGTTCACCGGCTTCGCTGAGTACTTCGTAGTGCCCTTCGGCGGCGAACAGTTGTCGGGGCTGTTCCACCAGCAGGACGGGGGCGGTGAACAGGGGTGCGTGCATTGGAGGCCTTTCCGGCGCTGCCGCCCGTGGGGCGGCGGGGTCGGGGTGTTCAGGCGGGGGACGGATTCGGGAGAATCCAGGGGAAACCTATCGTGTGGCTTCGACGTGTGCGCCAAGACGCCGGTTCCGGGGCTGAAGCCGGTTCCCGGGATCGTGCCGTGCTGTGTTGGGCCGGGGCCTTGCGCCGATAAACCTAACGTTGTTAGGTGGTGGGGTTACCGACCCCAAGGAGGCATACGTGGACGCCGAACACACCGTGACGACCGCGAACGGACCGGTGCGCGGGATCCCCTCACCCCGCGCCCAGGACGGACAGGTCACGGTCTTCCGGGGCATCCCCTACGCCGCCGCGCCCTTCGGTGAGCACCGCTTCGCCGAACCCGCGCCCGCGCCGGCCTGGGACGGTGTCCGCGACTGCTCCGAGTTCGGGCCACCGCCCCCGCAAGGCACCCAGCTCATCGGAGCCGCGCCGTGGAGCCCGGACACCTCGCTGGACTGCCTCGTCCTCAACGTCTGGACCTCCGCGTCCGCGGACGACCGGTCCCCGGTCCTGGTGTGGATCCACGGCGGCGCCTACATCGTCGGCTCCGGCGCCGAGGCCACCTACGAGGGCACCCGCCTGGCCGAGACCGGGCTGGTCGTGGTCAGCGTCAACTACCGCCTCGGTTTCGAGGGCTTCGGCCACGTCCCGGGCCGCCCCGACAACCGGGGCCTGCTCGACCAGGCCGCCGCCCTGCGCTGGGTGCGCGAGAACATCGCCGGGTTCGGCGGCGATCCGGACAACGTCACCGTCGCGGGGGAGTCCGCGGGCGCCGGCTCCGTGGCCTGCCTGATGGCCTCCCCCGAAGCGCGCGGACTCTTCCACCGGGCCGTGGCGCACAGCGTTCCCGGGGACATGGTCACCACCGAGTCCGCCCGCCGGGTCTCCGAAGGGATCGCCAAGGCCGCCGGGGTACCGCTGGAAGCCGAGGCCCTGGCCGCGCTGGCCCCGGAGAAGATCTTGGAGGCCACCGACGTGATCCTCTCCGGTAGCGGACTCTCCGGCAAGGGGGTCCGGACCAAGGCGTTCACCTGTTACGCCCCCGTGGTCGGGGGACCCGAACTCCCCGACGCCCCGCTGGACGCGGTCGCCCGCGGTGCCGCCGCCGACGTGGACCTCCTCGTGGGGCACAACACCGAGGAGTACCGCCTCTTCACCGAGCTCGGCCAGAACGTGGAGATCGACGGCGAAGGGGCCCTCACGGTCACCGCCGAACGCCTCGGGCTGGGTGAGGGCGCAGTCGAGGCCTACCGGTCCGTGTACCCCGGCGCCTCACTGCGCGAGCTGTTCAACGAGATCCGCGGCGACGCCATGTTCTGCGAGTACTCGGTGCGGATGGCCGAGGCGCACGCGGCGGCCGGCGGCAACGCGTACTTCTTCCGCTTCGCCGCCCAGAGCCGCACGATGGAGGGACGTCTGGGCGCCTGCCACGCCTTCGACCTTCCCTTCGCCTTCGGCAACCTGGACAGCGACCTCGCGGTGTTCCTGTGCGACGGCGAACCGGACGAGGGGTTCCGCGCCCTCTCCGAACGGATGATCGCGGCCTGGAGCGGTTTCTCCGCCACCGGAGACCCGGGGTGGCCCGCGGTCCGCGAGGACACGACCGTTGTGCGGGTCTGGGACATCGAGGACGCGCTCATGGAGGGCGACGCCACCCCGGTGCGCCAGCTGTGGGCGGGCGTATCCCTCGCACCGAGATAGGCGCGGGAGGCCGGTAACATACGGTGACGGATTTCGGTGCCGGTGTGTCGGGGGTTGTTGCGCGGTGGAGGTCGTTCCCAAGGCGTTGATGGCGGCGCGTGACGATGTCGCGCGCTTCCTCATGTCCTACAAGTTCGCTATCGACACCGTGATGGCGAAGGTGAACATCCTCAACGAGGAGTTCCGCTACACCAACGACCACAATCCGATCGAGCACGTCAATTCCCGGCTCAAGTCCGTCGAGAGCATCATGGAGAAGGCCCGCCGCCGCGGTGTGCCCCTCGACCTCAACGAGATCCGGGGGTCGATCCTGGACATCGCGGGGATCCGGGTGACGTGCAGTTTCATCTCGGACACCTACGCGATCCGCGACATGCTGGCCGGGCACGAGGACATCCTGGTGAAGGAGGAGCGGGACTACGTCCGCGCTCCCAAGCCGAACGGCTACCGCAGCCTGCACCTGCTGGTGGAGACCCCGGTGCGCATGTCGGACCGCACCGAGGACGTTCCGGTGGAGATCCAGATCCGCACCATCGCGATGGACTTCTGGGCGAGCCTGGAGCACAAGATCTACTACAAGTACGCCGAGTCGGTCCCCCAAGAGCTGTTGGACGAGATCCGTGAGGCGGCCGAGACCGCCAACCGGCTGGACGTCACCATGGAGCGGTTGCACGACGAGGTCCGCGAACAGGGCGACCGGGCCGAGACGCCGCTGCCAGGACCCGAGGAACTGCGGAAGCTGCCCCTGGCCAAGGAACTGCTCCAGGCCCTGGCCGACCGGGTGAACGCGGGGCGCACGGACTGACGCGCCCAGGGAACCTCCCCGGCAAAGTGTGTGACCCGGGTCATAATCGGGGCAGGGCCGGAGCCCGACCGGGGCCGGCCAACGCCGCGGAAGGTCGTCATCGGTGGACTCCACGATCACCCTGTATGTGGACGGGCAGAAGCGCACGCTCACCGTCGACACCAGAACTACGCTCCTGGACGCACTGCGGGACCGCCTAGGAGTGACCTCACCCAAGAAGGGCTGCGACCACGGCCAGTGCGGTGCCTGCACCGTGCTGCTGGACGGTCGCCGTGTCCTCGCCTGCCTGGCTCTGGCCGTAGCTCACGACGGTGCGCGAGTGACCACAGCCTCCGGGCTCGCAGAGGGGGACACACTGCACCCGGTCGCCAGAGCGCTGGTCGACCACGACGGTTTCCAGTGCGGGTACTGCACCCCGGGGCAGGTCTGCTCGGCGGTGGGGATGCTGGCGGAGGCCAGGGCTGGATGGCCGAGCCACGCCACCGACGACCTGGCCGGGAACCCGGACGGGGACCGAGTGGCCGAGCTCGACGACGCCGAGATCCGCGAACGCATGAGCGGCAACCTCTGCCGCTGCGGCGCCTACACCAACATCGTGGCCGCCATCAGGGAGGCCGCGGGCCGGGAGACCGGGACGGGGGAGGTGGCGCGGTGAAACCCTTCGACTACGCACGACCCGCCGATCCGGTCGAGGCCGCGGCCGCCGTGGCCGCCGACCCAGGGGCCAGTTTCATCGCGGGCGGCACCAATCTCGTCGACCACCTCAAGCTCGGTCTGACTGCCCCTTCCACACTGGTGGACGTGCGCGACGCGGTCGACCACAGCGTCCGGGAGCTGCCCGGCGGGGGCCTCCGGATCGGAGCAGGGGTCCTCAACAGCGAACTCGCCGCACACCCCGTGGTCCGGAGCCGATTCCCGGCGCTCAGCGCGGCCCTGCTGGCCGGGGCGTCCGGGCAGTTGCGCAACATGGCCACCACCGGCGGCAACCTGCTCCAGCGCACCCGGTGCGTCTACTTCCAAGATGTCACCACCCCCTGCAACAAGCGCGAGCCCGGTTCCGGCTGTTCGGCGCTGGAGGGCCACGGGCGCGACAACGCCGTCCTCGGCGCCTCGGAGTTCTGCGTGGCCACCCACCCGTCGGACATGGCGGTGGCCCTGTGCGCCTTGGGCGCCGTGGTCAGGGTGCTCGGACCGGATGGCGAGCGCGGTATCCCCGTTACTGAGTTCCACCGGCTGCCCGGCGCGAACCCGGAGCACGACACCGTCCTCTCACACGGCGACCTCATCACCGCCGTCGAACTCGCGCCTCCGTCGGCGGGGGCCAGCTCCGCCTACCGCAAGGTCCGTGAACGCGCGTCCTACGCCTTCGCGCTGGTCTCCGTCGCCGCCGAGGTGGAGGTGCGCGACAGCCAGTTCGTGGACGCCCGCATCGCCTTCGGCGGTCTCGCCCACGCCCCTTGGCGGGCGCACCGGGCCGAGGAGGTACTGCGCGGCAGACCCGTGACGGAGGAGTCCTTCCGGGTGGCGGCCGACGCCGAACTCGCCGAGGCGCGCACCGGTCCGGACAACGCCTACAAGGTCCCCCTGGCCGTGAACACGCTCGCTTCGGTCCTGCGCGAACTTACGGAGGCACGATGACCGGCACACGGGAGAACGCCGTTGGGGCACCGCTGGCCCGGGTCGAGGCCCACGCCAAGGTCACCGGCACCGCGCCCTACGCCTATGAGTACCCGGCCACCGAACCGCTCTACCTGCACCCCGTGCTCTCGACCGTGGCCCGCGGGCGCGTCACCGCGGTAAACACCGCCGAGGCCGAACGGTTGACGGGCGTTCAGGCGGTGTTGACCAGTGTGAACGCTCCCCGTCTGGCGGATACGGAGGACCGGGAGTTCGCCGTCCTCCAGAGCGACGAGGTGGCCTTCCGCGGTCAGTTCGTCGCCGCAGTCGTCGCCGACACCCCCGAGACCGCCCGGGAGGCGGCGGCCCTGGTGCGCGTGGACTACGACGAGTGGCCGCACGACGTGGTGATGCGCCCCGACCACCAGGACCTCTACACACCGGACGAGGTCAACACGGGGGCGGCGCCCGACACCCGCCAGGGCGACGTCGACGCCGAACTGGAACGCGCGGTCGTCTTGGTCGACCAGACCTACCGGACGCCTCGCGAGCACAACAACCCGATGGAACCGCACGCCACGGTCGCCCTGTGGGAGAGCCTCCCCGACCGGCTCACCCTGTACGACTCCACTCAGGGCGCCCACCCCGTCCGCGCCACCTTGGCTACCGTGTTCGGGCTGCCCCCGGAGAACGTGCGCGTGACCGCTCCCTATGTCGGGGGAGGGTTCGGGTCCAAAGGTGCTGCCAAGGCCCACAATGTCCTGGCAGGTCTTGCCGCCCGCGCCCTGCCCGGGCGCACCGTCAAGTTCGCGCTCACCCGTCGGCACATGTTCAGCCTGACCGGCTACCGCCCGTCCGCGATCCAGCGGATCCGGCTCGGTGCGGACACCGAGGGGCGTCTGGGCGTGATCGTCCACGACGTCACGGAACCGACGTCGAGGATCAAGGAGTACGCGGAGCAGAGCGGACTGTGTTCACGGATGATGTACGCCGCGCCAGCCCGTGCTACCTCGCACCGGTTGGCCGCCCTGGACGTGCCGATCCCGTTTTGGATGCGCGCCCCCGGTGAAGCGCCCGGCATGTTCGCCTTGGAGACGGCGATGGACGAACTCGCCGAGGCCTGCGGGACGGACCCGATCGAGCTGAGGGTGCGCAACGAGCCAGAGGCCGACCCTGAGACGGGGCGCCCGTGGTCGGGCCGGAGTCTGGTCCAGTGCCTCCGCGAGGGCGCTGAACGCTTCGGTTGGCAGGACCGGGACCCCTCGCCCGGGCCCCACCGCGCCGGTGCGTGGTTCGTGGGCACGGGGGTGGCCTCGGCCGTGTTCCCGAGGCTGAACTTCCCGGGGTCGGTGGCCGAGGTCGAGTACGGCCCCGACGGCCGGTACACGGTGTCGATCGGCGCCGCGGACATCGGTACGGGGGCCTGGACGGCACTGACCCAGATCGCCGCTGAGGCGCTGGGCCGCCCTGTCGGGGAGGTGCTGGTGCGGATCGGCGATTCGGACCTTCCCACGGCCACCGTGGCGGGCGGTTCCTCTGGGACCTCCTCGTGGGGGACGGCGATCCACGCCGCTGCCCGTGCCTTCCGGGAGGAACACGGGACTGCTCCCCGCCCGGGGGCGCGTTCCCGGGCCGAGGCCCCGGCCAACCCCGACCTGGACCGGTACGCCATGTACTCGTTCGGAGCGCACTTCGCGGAGGTACGGGTGCACGCGGACACGGGGGAGGTGCGCGTGCCCCGGATGCTGGGCGTGTACTCGGTGGGACGAGTCATCAACCCGCGCACGGCCCGGTCCCAGCTGGTGGGCGGGATGGTCATGGGCCTGTCCATGGCGCTGCATGAGCAGAGTGTGGTGGATCCCCGGTTCGGGCACGTCGTCAACGGCGACCTCGCCGGATACCACGTGGCCGCCAACGCCGATGTGGGTGAGGTGGAGGCGTTCTGGCTGGACGAGGCGGACCCGCACCTGAACCCGATGGGCGCGGCGGGAGTCGGTGAGATCGGCATCGTGGGTATGCCTGCCGCCATCGTCAACGCCGCCCACCACGCCACGGGTCTGCGGGTGCGCGAGCTCCCGCTGACGCCGGACCGGTTCCTGCGCTGAGTTCCGGGCCCCGGGCAGTGCCGGTTGGCGCTGCGCAGGAGGCGGCGCCTGTTCAGGGCCCGCGGTCGCCGAAGAAGTCGGTCAGGGCCTGGGCGACCCGGGCGGGTCGGCCGCCGTTGCCGG
Source organism: Nocardiopsis oceani (assembly GCF_054777395.1). Lineage (NCBI taxonomy): Bacteria > Bacillati > Actinomycetota > Actinomycetes > Streptosporangiales > Nocardiopsidaceae > Nocardiopsis > Nocardiopsis oceani. The sequence goes on along the minus strand of NZ_BAAHAR010000034.1, from coordinate 83,433 downwards.
CCGCGAGGTGGCCCAGCCCGCGGAGCTCCACCCGCTGGGAGCGGGGGAGTGACGCCTCGAGTGCGTCCAAGGCGTCGGTGAGATAGCGGGCACTGCGGTCGCCGCCGAGCAGCAGGACCTCGGCGCGCACTGCGGTGGCGGCCTCGGCCAGGTCGGCAGCCTCTCGCACCATCCGTCCGTCCGCCCCCATGGTGGGCAGGAGGACCCGGAGCGCGCCCTCGTCCCCGGCCTGCCGTTCCTGCGCACGCAGGCCCAGGTGCATGAGCGGTACGAGCACGGGCCTGGGCACGAAGCGGAGCGACGGGGGATCCTGGGTCCCTTTTATGACGGTCGCCATAGCGGCGGCCGACCGTCCCCGCGCCATCTCGCGCTCGTAGCGGGGCAGCCAGGCCGTCGGCGAGAAGGCGCCGACGGGTAGCGGAGGTTCGTACAGGGCGATCCGGGCATCCTCGGGGGCGGTGAGCGCCCACTTCAGGACGGGGACGGCACCGCCGCTGAGTCCGAACACGCGGTGTGCCCCGGTGTGCTCCACGAGCGCCGCCACGTCCTCGGCGGCGCGTGCCAGGGAGTGGTCGGGGCCGTAAGGGCCGCTGAGCCCGCGTCCCCGGAGGTCGGGGAGGTAGGCGGTGAACCTCCCGCTGAGTGCGGTGCCCAGGCGCAGGAAGTCCCGCGAGGTCATCATCGACCCGTGGGCGAGCACGACCGCAGGTCCGGTCCCGATACGCCGGTAGCCGATGACGGTGCCGTCACGGGAGGTCACCGACCCGGTTGCGTGGGCGGGGTGCTGGGGCATCGGGTGGTCAGCGCTCCGTGAGCCGTGCGCGGACCGCGGTCCGGTCGACGTCGAGGGTGTCCAGGAGGGCGGCGGCCGGGTCCGGATGCCTGCGGTTCAGGAGCGCGCGAAGTACGTGCTCCAGGCCGATGCGTTCGCGTCCGGCCTCCCCGCGCAGTCCCTTGAAGACCGCCTTGGCCGCAGGGGTCAGCGGAAGGCGGTCGCTGGCCTGCCCGGGCAGGACCGCTCCTGCGGGCATGGTGCTGATCCCGATCGCGGCCAGGGCGTCCTCGTCAAGGCTTTCCAGGGCCTGGCGGGCGACGGTCAGCTCCACGCCCAGCGCTCGGGCGGGGGGTGAGTCCGCGTCGCGCAGGAGCGCCAGGATGACGTGTTCGGTGCTGACCTTGCGGTCGCCGCGGAGCAGTGCCTCGGAGTTGGCGTCCAGGTAGACCTGGCCCAGGCCGGTGCGTGTGTTCGTGCCCATCGCTGCTTCACTTCCCGTGCTTGGCGTGGATCGACTGGCGGGTGACCCCGAGTGCGTCCCCGATCTGCTGCCAGGACCAGCCGGCCTGTCGGGCAACGGCCACTTGGTTGGCCTCGACCCGCTCAGCCGTCCGGCGCAGGGCGAGCACGGCGCGCAGCCCTGTCTCGGGGTCGTCTGAGGCGGGCGTGGAGAGCGGACGATCTCGTCGCATGGTGTCAGTCTGGGCTGACAAGGCATCGAGGTCAAGGCAGACTGACAATTACGCTCTCGTGAGGGCTGTTTCGGCGCGGGAAGCGCGGGTATCCTGAGGCTTGGGAGCGCTCCCGAATCCGGATGGCCGGATACGGAGAACGCAGACAGATGAACAACCACCCCGCTACCGAAACCACCCGCACGACCCGCCCCCTCACCCGAGCCGTCGTCATCGGCTCCGCGGCCATGCTGGGTCTGGGCCTGACGGCGGCCCCCGTCGCCGCTCACGGTTCGATCGTCGACCCAGCGGCCCGTGCCTACGCCTGCTTCGACCGTTGGGGCGACGACCACCTGAACCCGGACATGGAGCTCGAGGACCCCATGTGCGCCCAGGCGTGGGAAGAGGATCCCAACGCCATGTGGAACTGGAACGGCCTGTACCGCGACGGCGTCGGCGGCGACCACCAGGGAGCCATCCCCGACGGCACGCTGTGCAGCGGCGGTCTGACCCAGGGCGGCCTCTACGGCGCCATGGACGCAGTGGGGGAGTGGGAGACCACCCCGGTCGGCGACGACTTCACGCTCCACCTGCACGACGGCGCCGAGCACGGTGCGGACTACTTCCACGTCTACGTCACGGAGGAGGGCTTCGACCCCACCACCCAGGAACTGGGCTGGGGTGACCTGGAGCTGGTCGAGGAGACCGGTACCTACCCGCCGGTCATGGACATCGAGATCGATGTCAGCACGTCCGGGCGCACCGGCCACCACATCGTGTACACGGTGTGGCAGGCCTCGCACATGGACCAGGCCTACTACTTCTGCAGCGACGTCGACTTCGGCTGACCCGCGGGGCCTTGACCCCGGTACTCCGGGCTCGTCCGGTACCTGACGGGGATGCCGGGCGGCACCCGGGCCACCGGAACGGGGAGGGACCCCCGGCCGACATGCGGCCGGGGGTCCCTTGGGCTCCCCGGGGCCCGACCTCCGCTAACGCCGGTCGGTGACGGCCACCCGCAGGGGTGCGTCGGTGTACACGGACGGCTTTCCCTCGGAGTCGACCTCCACCGTCACCGCGTGGCCGCCCACGCGCAGCCCGTCGACGGTGAGGGGGAACCAGTGTGCGAAGGCCGGGTCCGGGCTGACCCGAAGCTCACCCGCGGGCACGTCGGCCCGCAGGCCCAGCGCCGCCGACAGTAGGGGCAGAACGGATGCCGCGGCCCAGGCCTGGGGGCGGCAGGAGGCGGGGTAGGCCAGCACCGGTTCTCCTGCGCGGCCGTCCGTGCCGCCGAACAGCTCCGGGAGCCGGTGCTCGAAGGCGGGGGCCGCCCTGAGCAGACCGTCGGCCAATGAGGCGGCGACCACCCCGCCGCCCGCGCGGGAGAGCCCTTGGACGGCAATGGCGGTGTCGTGCGGCCAGACGGTGCCGGCGTGGTAACCGAGCGGGTTGAATCCGGCAGCCGTGCTCGACATGGTCCGCAGCCCGTACCCCGCGTCCAGATCGTGTGCGGCCAGCCGGTCGGCCACGAGCGCGCTCTCGTGGCCGTCCAGAAGGCCGGTGCCCAGCAGGTGCCCCAGGTTGGACGTGGCAGTGGCCACCGGTGTCCCGTCGCCGTCCAGGGCGATGGCCGGGAAAGGGCCTTGTCCGTCGCGCACCCAGAACGCCGACCTGAAGCGCGCACGCAGTTCCCCGGCCCAGGACCGGTAGGCGGCCACCGGGTGGTGGCCGGGTTCGATGGCCTCGAGGAGCTCGGCCCCGGCCAGGGCGGCTTCGTGGGCGTAGGCCTGGGCCTCGCTGAGCCGGATGGGGGGCTGGGCGATACTCCCGTCGGGCCACTGGATGGAGTCACCCGAGTCCTTCCAGCCCTGGTTGGCCAGGCCGGTGCCGTGGGTGTCCACGTAGTCGAGGAACCCGTCCCCGTCGGCGTCGGCCGGGCCGGTGATCCAGTCCAGGGCCGCACGCAGGTGCGGCAGCAGCGGGCGGATCCGGTCTTCGGACATCCCCCAGAGCCGGGCTTCGTGCAGCAGGGTTACCCACAGCGGGGTGGCGTCGATGGTGCCGTAGTAGACCGGGGGCAGGATATGACCCTCGTCGTCCGCCCCCGGCGCGCGCACCTCGTGCAGGATACGCCCGTGCTGCTCTGCGGTGGCCGGGTCCTCGGCCCTGCCTTGGCGCCGTGCGAGGGTACCCAAGGTGCCCTCCGCGGTCTCGGTGCCCAGGGGCAGGAGCATGCGCGCCACCCACAGCGAGTCCCGGCCGAAGAGGGTGAAGAACCAAGGGCTGCCCGCGCCGACGAAGGTATCGGCGGGATGGTCGGGATCGGCCATGCGCAGAGCGGCGAGGTCGGCGATGCCCTGCTTGGCCAGGAGCTCCAGGTCGGTGGCGCGCGAGCGGACCTCCACTCGGGGCGCTTCGCCGTGGGTAGGGGCGGTGAACAGGCCATCTGAGGGGCCGTCGGCGGTGAGTTCGACGCTCCAGGAGGTGTGGGCGGGCAGCGTCACCCGCCAGGCGAGCTCGGCTGTCCCGGTCCCCTCGTCGTCGCCGGTCGCGCGGTCCGGTTCGGGCGCCGACCGCAGCCGCAGGCCGTCGCCCCAGGCCAGGTCGGCGTCCTTGGCCCGGACCGGGACCGGGGCCGCAGTGGTGCCCTCCTTGATCCGGCTGGTGGGTGCCAGGTCGGCGGCCACGCGCACGGTGAGTTCCGCGGTCACCTCAACGCGGGCGTCGTTGACCAGCGTGAGGTGCTCGCGGAGGGTGTCGGGGCCCACGGTGCGCAGGCGCTCGACCCGCACGGTGGGGTCTGCTCCGGTGTCGCCGAGGAAGCGGGCCACCCCGGTGAACCGGGCGCTGTCGGCTCCGGCCAGGGCGCTGCCGACCGCTTCGGGCTCGGCCCCGTCCAGGCGCACCTCCAGGCGGGAGAGCAGCCTGCGGTCGTCGCGCAGCCAGCCCTGTGCCCCCTCCGGCCGGATCTGCCCGTCTCGGCCGCCGAGCACGACGCTGGGCGCGCTCAGGCAGCTCACCAGGTCGTGGAGGTAGGGCTGGACGGTTCTGGGGCTCTGAGTCAACTCTTCTCCCGGTCGGGCTTGACAGTGTCGGGGGTGATGTCGTTCACTTCCGATCACGCTCTTTGAACGATCAAAAACACGGCTCACACTCTAAGCCCGTATTTTTGAACGATCAAGAGTCGACGAAACCATGGAAGGGCATCGGGTTGAACAACAAGCGCTCCGCGACGGTGGCCAGTGTCGCCGAGGCCGCCGGGGTCTCCCGACAGACCGTCTCCAACGTCATCAACGCACCCGAACGTGTCCGCCCCCGGACCAGGGAACGGGTCGAGGCGGCCATCCGGGACCTGGACTACGAGCCGAACCGGGTGGCGCGCTCACTGCGCACCAGCGCCTCCCGCATGCTCGGCTACTGCGTCTGGCCCCAGCCCGACGCACACGGCGTCATGGACCGCTTCCTGCACGCCGTCACCGAAGCCGCCGGGGAACACGGCTACCACGTCCTGCTGTTCACAGCGCCCTCCGGGGCCGAGGGCCTGCCCGCCTACGAGCGCCTCATCGCCCAGCACGCCGTGGACGGCTTCGTCCTGGCCGACACGGTCAAGGGAGACGTCCGCCAACAGTGGCTGAGCGAACAGGACGTCCCCTTCGCCGCCTTCGGCCGGTCCTGGTCCGACCCCGAACACGGGGACTGGGTCGACGTCGACGGCGCCGCGGGCACACGCGAGGCAGTCGAGCACCTCCACACCCTGGGCCACCGCCGCATCGGCTTCGTCGGCTGGGAAGCCGGCTCCGGCGTCGGTGACGACCGCCGCGCCGGATGGGCCGCGGCCTTGGACACGGCCGACCTGCCCGAGGGACCCAGCGCCCAAGCCGAGAACAGCGTGCACGACGGTACCCGTGCCGCCCTCGACCTGCTCGACCGCCCGGAGGCACCCACCGCCCTGGTGTGCGCCAGCGACATGCTCGCCCTGGGTGCCCTCGGCGCACTGGCCCAGCGGGGACTCACCCCCGGCCGCGACGTCGCCGTCGTGGGTTTCGACGACCTGCCAGCCGCCGCCCTTCCCGGAGTCGAGCTCACCACACTGCGACAGCCGATCCACGAGATCGGCCGAGGCGTTGTCGACCTGGTCCTGGCCCGCTTGGACCACCGCTCCGACACGTCCCCGCGCCAGACCCTGCTGCGCCCCAAGCTCGTGGTGCGCACCAGCTCCCGACCCGAACCCCTTCCCCCGAAACCCTAGGAAGTGAGCCACTGATGACGCGAAACACCCTCGGCGCGCTCGGCGCCGGTGCCGCCCTGCTACTGGCCACTGGCTGCGGCAGCGGCTATGACGATGACGGCGGCGGTGAGCTGACCCTCATGTTCGGCTCCTCCGGTGAGGCCGAGACCGCCGCGGTGCAGGAAGCGGTCGCGGCTTGGTCCGACGAGAGCGGTACCCCCGCTGAAGCGGTGCCCGCGCACGACCTCGACCAGCAGCTGGTGCAGGGCTTCAGCGGCGGCAACCCGCCCGACGTGTTCTACCTCGGCCCGGACCAGGTCGGACAGTTCGCCGAGGGAGGCTCGCTGTACGCCTACGGCGACCAGGTCGAGGACGCAGACGACTTCCACCCGGCCCTGCTGGACACCTACACCTTGGACGACGAGCTGTACTGCCTGCCCAAGGACCACAACTCCCACGCCCTGGTCATCGACACCCAGGCCTGGGAGGAGGCCGGGCTCGGCGACGACGACGTCCCGACCACCTGGGAGGAACTGGAAGAAACCGCCGACGAGCTGAGCGGCGACGGCCGGGTCGGACTGGCCCTGAGCGGCGAGTACCACGCGGTGGGCACCTTCATGCAGCAGGCCGGGGGCTGGTTCCTCGACGACGACGGCGAGGAGGTCACCGCCGACGCCCCCGAGAACCTGACGGCACTGGAGTACCTGGACGGCAACATCGACGACGGGAACTTCGCGTTCGTCACCGACATCGGTGCCCAGTCCGGTTCCGAGGCCCTCGGTATGGGCGACGCCGCCATGATCATCGACGGCGGCTGGGTCGCGGGAGGTTTCGACAACGACTACCCCGACCTGGAGTGGCAGGCCGTGGCCGCCCCAGCGGGGCCGGACGGCGAGGCCACTACCGTGTTCAGCAACTGCTGGGGCGTGGCCGAGGCCAGCGGTCTGCACGACGAAGCCGTCGACCTGGTCGAGTACCTGACCAGCGCCGACCAGCAGCAGGCCTTCGCCGAGGCCTTCGGCGTCGCACCCTCCCGCGCGAGCCTGGCCGACTGGACCGCCGAGCAGTTCCCGCACATGAGTGCCTTCCACTCCGGCGTCGACGTCGCCCGCGGCCCCGTACCCGAACCCGGGTTCGGGTCGGTCATGCGCGAGTTCGACACGAACCTGCAGGGCATGGTCGCCGGAACCGCGACCCCCGAACAGGTCCTCGACCGCCTCCAGGCGGACGGCGAGGCCGCCCTGGCGCAGGAGTAGCCGTTCCGTGAGGCCTTCCATCACCTCTGTCGCCCGTCGGCGCGCCAGTCCGATCCACGCCGGTCAGGAACGGGCGGGGTGGCTCTTCACTGCCCCCGCCCTGACCCTGCTCCTGGTCTTCGTCGCCGCGCCCATCGCCATGGCGCTGTGGGTGAGCGTGCTCGACTGGGACGGCCAGTCCGACCCCCTCGCCCCGGGCCAGGACGTCGTGGGCGCCGACAACTATCGCGCGCTGCTGGCCGAGGACACGCTGCTGCGCCGCGACTTCATGATCAGCGTCCGCAACACCCTCTACTACGTCCTCATCAACGTGCCCTTGGTGACCGCCCTGTCCTTCGGTCTGGCGCTGGTGGTCAACAACCGGCTGCTGCGAGGGCGCTCGTTCTTCCGCACCATCTTCTACTTCCCGAGCATCACCAGCTCCGTGGCGATCAGCATCACCTTCCTGTTCCTGTTCCAGGGCACCGGGGCGATCAACCAGGCGCTGGCCGTGGCCGGGGTGGAGGGCCCCAACTGGTTCACCGACTCCCGGGGGCTGGTGCACATCGTGCTCGGCTCCGCAGGGCTGGACCCTGACGCCCCGCCCGCCTGGTTGGCCGACACCACCATGGGCGGCCTGCCGCTGTGGGAGTGGATCTCGGGCCCGTCGGTGGCCATGTGCGCGATTATCTCGCTCACCACCTGGGCCACCTCCGGGACCTTCATGCTGTTCTTCCTGGCCGGGCTGCAGAACATCCCGGAGTCGGTCGAGGAGGCCGCACGCATCGACGGTGCCAATGCCTGGCAGCGCTTCCGCCACGTCACCCTGCCGCTGATGCGCCGCAGCGTGACCCTGGTGATGACGCTGGCCCTGATCGGCAGCTGGCAGGTGTTCGACCAGGTGTACATCATGTCCCAAGGTGCGCCCGCCAAGACCACGCTGACCCCGGCTTTCCTCTCCTATGTCACCAGCTTCACCGACGGCGACTTCGGGGCCGGGGCGGCCGTCGCCTTCGTCCTGTTCGCGATCATCGTCTCGCTGACCCTCGTCCAGCGCTGGATCGGTAGGGAGCGCCCATGAGAACGTCGCCCCGCTGGCCCGTGTTCGTGTTCGGGTACGCCGTGCTCGCCCTGGGCACTGTGCTGTACCTCGGGCCCTTCGCCGTCCAGTTCGCCAACTCGTTCAAGACCGATCCCGACGCCGCCCAGGCCCCGCTCTCCCTGATCGCCGACCCGTTCTCCCTCCAGGCCTGGCGCAAAGCCTTCGGGCTGGACACGGTCCTGGAGATGCCGATCGCCCGGTGGCTCGGCAACTCGTTCTTCGTGACGGTCTCGGTGACGCTGGGCAGGCTGTTGCTGGACAGCCTCATCGCCTACGCCCTGGCCCGGCTGCGCTTCACCGGGCGCGCGCTGGTCAATGCCCTGGTCATCGCGGTGATGGCGGTCCCCGGTGTGGTCCTGCTCATCCCGCGTTACCTGGTGTTGCGCCAGCTGGACATGTACGACAGCTATTGGGGCATGATCCTGCCGCTGCTCTTCGACGCGGTCGGCATCCTGCTGCTCAAGACCGCCTTCGAGCAGGTGCCGCGCGATCTGGAGGAGGCCGCGCGTATCGACGGGGCCGGGGTCTTCGCCGTCTACTGGCGGGTGGTCCTGCCTCTGGTGCGCCCCGCGCTCATCACCGTGACGATCCTGTCGTTCCAGGCCTCGTGGAACGAGTTCACGCACTTCCTCGTGGCCACCTCCGACCCCAAGTACGAGACGCTCAACCTGGGCCTGGCCCGGCTGACCGCCGGACCCATCGGCGGGGCGCAGGAGTTCCCGCTCAAACTTGCGCTCGCCACGCTGGCCATGCTGCCGGTCCTGGCGGTCTACATCTTCTTCCAGCGCCACTTCGTGCGATCGCAGATGTCCTCGGGTTCCAAGGAGTGACCCGGGCCTCGCGGACGTGAGAGAGGGGTCCCGGTCGGCGGGACCCCTCTCTTGTGCCTCGGTGGTCTGCTGAGTCCCCGGGCCCCTACTTGCCCAGGCCCGCTCGGCGCAGGGCGTCAGCCATGGCGCCCGAGGCCGGAGCGCCCTCGCGCCCACCGCGGCCGCCGCTGCCCTTGCGGCCACCGCCGCCGCTGCCGCTGCCGCGACGCTGGTCACCGCCGCGGCCGCCGCCACCGCCTTGGCCACCACGGCCGCCGCGCTCACCACGGCCGCCGCCCTGGGCGGGTGCCTCGTCGTCCAGGCGCATGGTCAGCGAGATGCGCTTGCGCGGGATGTCCACGTCCTGCACCTTGACCTTGACGATGTCACCCGGCTTGACGATGTCGCGCGGGTCCTCCACGAACTTGCGGGAGAGCGCCGACACGTGCACCAGGCCGTCCTGGTGCACACCCACGTCCACGAAGGCCCCGAAGGCGGCCACGTTGGTGACCACGCCCTCCAGGATCATGCCCTGCTCCAGGTCGTCCAGCTTCTCCACGCCCTCCTTGAAGGTGGCGGTGGTGAAGGCCGGGCGCGGGTCGCGGCCGGGCTTGTCCAGCTCGCTGAGGATGTCGGTCACGGTCGGCAGGCCGAAGGTCTCGTCGACGAAGTCCTCGGGACGGACCTTGGACAGCGCCTTCTTGTCACCGATCAGCGACGGCAGATCGGTGCCGACCCGGTCCAGGATGCGCCGCACCACCGGGTAGGCCTCGGGGTGCACCGCGGAGGCGTCCAGGGGGTCGTCGCCGTTCGGCACGCGCAGGAATCCCGCGCACTGCTCGAACGCCTTCGGGCCCAGTCGCGGGACCGCGCGCAGAGAGTCCCGGGTCCGAAAGGGGCCGTTGGCGTCACGGTGGGAGACGATGTTGCGCGCCAGCGTCGACGTCACACCCGAGACCCGGGTCAGCAGCGGCACCGAGGCGGTGTTGACGTCCACGCCCACACCGTTCACACAGTCCTCGACCACCGCGTCCAGCGAACGCGACAGCTTGGCCTCAGCCAGATCGTGCTGGTATTGGCCCACACCGATCGACTTGGGGTCGATCTTGACCAGCTCGGCCAGCGGATCCTGCAGCCGGCGCGCGATGGAGGCGGCGCCGCGCAGGGACACGTCCAGGTCGGGCAGCTCCTCGGAGGCGTAGGCCGAGGCGGAGTAGACCGACGCGCCCGCCTCCGAGACCATCACCTTGGTGAGCTTGAGCTCGGGGTGGCGCTTGATCAGGTCGCCCGCCAGCTTGTCGGTCTCACGGGAGGCGGTGCCGTTGCCGATGGCGACCAGCTCCACGTCGTGTGCGGCGCACAGCCTGGCCAGACGGTCGATCGAACCGTCCCAGTCGCGGCGCGGCGCGTGTGGGAAGACGGTGTCGGTGGCCACCACCTTGCCGGTGGGGTCGGTGACGGCGACCTTCACCCCGGTGCGCAGACCCGGGTCCAGGCCCAGGGTGGACCGGCTTCCGGCGGGAGCGGCCAGGAGCAGGTCGCGCAAGTTCGCGCCGAAGACGTTGACGCCGTCGTCCTCGGCCTGCTGCCACAGCCGCATGCGCACGTCGATGTCCAGCCGGACCAGGATGCGGGTGCGCCAGGCCCAGCGCACGGTGTCCTGCAGCCAGCGGTCGGCGGGGCGGCCCCGGTCCACGACCTCGAAGTGCGAGGCGATCGCGTTCTCGTAGCTGCTGCGCGGCACGGTGCCGTCGGCGCCTGCCTCGGGCGCCTCCTCCGGCACCAGGTTCAGCGTGAGGACCTCCTCCTTCTCGCCCCGGTACATGGCGAGGACGCGGTGCGAGGGGAGCGCGGTGAGGGGCTCGGAGAAGTCGAAGTAGTCGGCGAACTTGGCGCCGGCCTCCTCCTTGCCCTCGCGGACCGCCGAGCCCAGGCGACCCTTCTCCCACAGCCGCTCGCGCAGGGTGCCGGTGAGGTCGGCGTCCTCGGCGAAGCGCTCGACCAGGATCGCGCGGGCCCCGTCCAGGGCGGCCTTGACGTCGGCGACGCCCTTGTCGGCGTCCACGTAGGAGGCGGCGATCTCCTGCGGGTCCTGGTTCGGGTCCCCGAACAGGCCCTCGGCGAGCGGTTCGAGGCCGGCCTCGCGGGCGATCTGCGCCTTGGTGCGGCGCTTGGGCTTGTAGGGGAGGTAGATGTCCTCAAGACGGGCCTTGGAGTCGGCCGCGTTGATGCGGGCCTCCAGCTCGTCGTCCAACTTGCCCTGGGAACGGATCGACTCCAGGATCGCGCTCCGGCGTTCGGCCAGTTCACGCAGGTAACGCAGGCGTTCCTCGAGGGCACGCAGCTGGGCGTCGTCCAACGCGCCGGTCGCCTCCTTGCGGTACCGGGCGATGAAGGGCACGGTCGACCCGCCGTCGAGCATCTCGACGGCGGCACTGACCTGGTGCGCGCCCACGCCGAGTTCTTCTGCGATGCGCTGGTCGATCGTGGGTGTCACAGGCGTCGTCACTGGTTAACGTCCACTCTCTGGCTGTTCGGTGCGCGGACATTCTCGCGGCGCACACGGATGTTGTCACCGCAGCGCGTCGCGGTCCGCGATCCCAGGGTCCCGCACGTTGCCGCGTGCTCGGTCCCGAGGCTGACCTGGACACGCGCGGGAGGCCCTTGGAAAAGGGGTCGTGGCGGTGTCAGGAGTTCTCGCCGTCGAGGAAGTCCGGGGCGTAGTACTCGTCCACCGGGACCGGTCCGCGGTACCCCTGGCACATGCACTGGCGGTAGGTCGAGTCGTGCTGCCCGGTCCAGCGTCCGGGGATGACGACCTGGGTCTGGCACCGCTTGGTCTCCCTGTCGTGGAAGACCAGGTTGTGGCCGCAGCCGCACACCGGTTGGGGGCTCGCTTGCCCTTTTCCCACTGCCTTGTGCGTTTTCTGGTGCTGTTGGAGCTCCCGCCTGGCTTGTCGTGTGGCGGTGAACTTGCCCGCGAAGAAGCCGCCGGCCGCGATCGCCACACCTATGACCATGGAGATCGGATCCATGCGGTCACACCTTTCCGTCTGTCCTTGGGCCCGCGGCAGCACGGGTCCGGGGCCATTGTTGCCCATTGTCGCCCATGAGAGAGGGCTGCGGGGCGTGGGGTTTCCCGGGGCTGGTACGCGGTGCCGACGATTTCCCCAAGAAATTTCTGCAAAGGTATTTTTGCAAAGAAGTCTTTGGAGTACGGTGCCGGTATGAGCGAAGCAGACGAACCGACCGACCGGCCGACCGAATCCCTGGAGGTCGAGGGCGAAGCGCTGCGGGGGCTGGCCCACCCGCTGCGCGCCCGGATCCTGGACGAACTCTCCGAGCACGGGCCCGCGACCGCCACCATCCTGGGCAAGCGCCTGGGGGAGAGCAGCGGATCCACCAGCTACCACCTGCGCCAGCTCGCTCGGTTCGGGTTCGTCGTGGCCGATACCGGCCGGACCGGAAGCCGTGACCGCTGGTGGCGGGTGCGCCCCGGCGGCTGGCACATGCGCGGTGGCGAGATGCGGCGCAGCCCCGCCACCCGGGAAGCCGCAGACATCGTCCTGGGCCGCTACTACCGGACCCGGCGGGAACGCGTCGAGCGGTGGAACGCGCTCGCGCGCGAACAGCCGGAGTCACCCTCCGTGCAGCGCTGGAGCGCCGCCTCCCAGGACTCGGTCTTGCGCATGCGGATGACCCCGGAGGAGACCCGCGAGTTCGCCCAGGAGCTCATGGCCTTCGTCCGGGAGCGGCTGCTGCCCTACCAGGGGCGCACCGCCGAGGAGTGGCCCGACACCGAGCCGGTCGAGCTCCAGACCGACCTCTTCCCCAACCTCCCCGAAACAGCCGGGGACGGGACCACCGGCGCCACCGAGAGCGCCGGGAGCACGGAGAGTGCCGACGACGGCGATGCCCCCGCCGACCGGTAAGTCCCCTGAACACCCCACCCCCCTTCAGGAGCCCCCCTTGACCACCGCACCCGCCCCTGCCACCACAGAATCCGCTACCCGGGACCGGCGCCTGAGCGCCACCTTCTACCGCTTCTGGGGCGCCGGGGTCTTCACCAACCTCGCCGACGGCATGATCCTCGTGGCCTTACCGCTGATCGCCGCCACCCTCACCCAGGACCCGCTCCTGGTCGCCGGGCTGACCGCCACCCGCTTCCTGCCCTGGCTGCTGCTGGCCCCGATCTCCGGCCTGCTCATCGACCGGGTGCACCGCATGCGCGCCATGGTCGTGTCCAACACGGTCGCGACGCTGACCATGGTCGCCCTGGCAGGCGCGCTGTTCGGTGGACACCTCTCCATCTGGGTGCTGTACGCGGCGATGTTCCTGGTCATCGCCTGCGAGACCGTCACCGACCCGGCCAGCCGCATCACCGTCGTCCAACTGGTCCCCGCCCGGCTCCTGGACCGGGCCAACAGCCGGGTGGAGGGCGGCCGCACGGTCGCCCAGGACTGCCTGGGCAAACCCGTTGCCGGGTTCCTGTTCGCCGCCGGTGCGGCCGCGCCGCTCCTGGGGATCGCCGGGTCCTATGCGCTGTGCGCCGTGCTGCTGTGCACCATCCCGCTGGTGTGGCGCAGCCCCGGCCCCGTGCACCAGGAGGGAGCGGAACCCGCCGAGAGTACGGAGGGCTTCATCCGAGCACTGGGGGAGGGTTTCCGCTTGGTCTTCACCGACCGGATCCTGCGGGGAAACATGCTCTGCAACGCCGGAACAATGTGCGGCATCAACATGTCCTCGGCCGTACTGGTGCTCTACGCCCAGAACGACCTCGGCGTGCCCGCCGCCCTCTTCGGCGTCTTCCTGCTCTCCAGCGCGGTCGGCGGGGTCATAGGCTCCCTGGCGGCTGCCCGGCTCCTGCGCCGGGTCGGACGGCGTGCCGTGGTCATCGGCGGCTACACGGGGTTCGGCCTGTGCCTGGTGACCACGGCCCTCGTCGGCGGCCCCTACCTCGCCTTCCTCACCCTGACCGGGGTCGGGTTCTTCATCGTCGTGTCCAACGTCGCTGGCAGCCTCTACTTCCAGACGGTGGTCCCGGACGAGGTGCGCGGCCGCATCAACGGCGTCAGCAAGACGGTCGGCTGGGGTCTGACCCCCGTTGGCGCGCTCCTCGGCGGCCTGCTCGGCCGCGTCGACCTGGCCCTGCCCTACATCGTCGGCGGCGCGCTGATCCTCTTGGTCACCTTCCTCTTCCGGGGCATCATCACCGAGACCGCGCGGCTGGCCGACAATGCCGCCGCCCGGTTGGCTGCCGAGCCCGCTCCGGGCACGTGACGTGCCCTCTCCCGGAGGGTGATCAGCGCGCCGGCCCGCGGCTCAGGCCTCGGAGCGCAGCTTCTTGAGGGTGGCCACGTCCTCGGCGTGCGGACCCTCCGGCCCCGGGGTCTCCAAGGTGATGGGGATCCCGGCGGTCACCGGATGGCGGAACAGCTCCGCGAACGGCTCCGCGCCGATGTGGCCCGCGCCGATGTTCTCGTGCCGGTCCTTGTTGCTCCCGCACGGCTCCTTGGAGTCGTTGCCGTGGACCAGCTTGAGCCGGTCGGCGCCTACCACCTCACCGAAGCGGTCCAGCGCCTCGCGCATGCCCTCGACGGTGGAGATGTCGTGCCCGGCCGCGAACAGGTGCGCGGTGTCCAGGCACACGCCCACGTTCGGGTGCCAGTCCAGGGCCTCGAAGTAGGGGACGAGGTCGTCGACGGTGGCACACAGGACCTGGCCCTGACCGGCCATCGGTTCCAGCAGCAGCGGGGGCACGTCCTCGCCCAGCCGCTCCAGCATCGGCAGCAGGCGCTCGCTGGCGCGGGCCAGCCCGTCCTCGCGGGTGCCCGAGACGGCCGAGCCGGTGTGCATGACCGCGCCCAGCGCGCCGATCTCCGCGCTGCGGCGCAGGGCGTGCTCCATCGAGGTGATGGACTTGGCGGCGGTCTCCTCGTTGGGGGTACCCGGGTTGATCAGGTACGGGGCGTGCACGAACACGGGCAGATCGGTGCGCTCGCGCATCTGCGCGTCCTGCGCCGGGTCGCCGCCGTTGGTCGCCCAGCCGCGCGGGTTGGACACGAACACCTGGACGGTCTCGGCGCCGATCTTCTCGGCGTAGGCCAGGCCCTTGGTGGCCATGCCGCCCGCCACGGGCACGTGTGCTCCGACCGGGGTGTGGGGCCGCTGCTGCTCAGTATTGTTCATCGCCCACCAACTCTAGACTGCTGGCGGAGCCGCTGAGGCGTGCCGGTGTCCACAGGGCGGTTCCGGGCGGGCGAGTGGAACTCAGGGGCGGTTGCGGAGTTCGGTGAGCAGGCCGGGCAGCTCCCACAGCACCGTGACGTGCCCGTGCCCGGGTAGCACGCGCAGCTCCGCCCCGGGGACCAGGTCCGTGGTGTGGCGGGAGTGCGCGAGCGGCACCACCGTGTCGTCGGCCCCGTGGACGGCCAGGACCGGCGCCGCGACCCCGTCGAGGTCGAAGTCCCACGGGCGTCCCTGCACCCAGGCGTCCTGGGTGTAGCCGCCCACCCCCTGCCGGAAGGCCTCCTTGCTGGCCGAGGCCAGCCAGGGGACGTACTGGTGGGCGAACAGCTCCCGGTCCGGCTCCGGCCAGCGCGAACCGCCATCGACCTCACGCATCCGGGACCCGTCCGGGCCGAAGGCCCGCACACCGTGTTCCAGGGCGGCCTTCTCGTCGGGCAGGCGCATGAGTGCGGCCTCGTGTTCGACGAAACCGTCCCACGCCCGCGGCCACGCGAAGTCGGTCACCCCGGCCACGAGGACCGTGCCGATCACCCGGTCGGGCAGGGAAGCGGCGACCACCACCCCGTACGGACCGCCGGAGGAGTGCGCGCCCACCAGGAAGCGGTCGAACCCGAGCGCGTCCGCGAGCGCTTCGGTGTCGGCGGCCCAGTCGGTGAGCACGCGGCCGGGGGCGGGAGCGGAGCCGCCGTACCCCGGCCGGTCGGGTGAGACGACGCGGAGCCCGGCCTCGGCGAACCGTTCGTCCTGGTCCACGAGGTTCCACCGGCTCATCGGCGCCCCGTGGAAGAACAGCACGGGGGTGCCGTCCGGGTCGCCGATGTCGGTGTAGGCGACTTCGCGCCCGCGGAGTTCGATCCTCGTGTCCTGCATGTCGCGCGCACCCGCTTTCGTCGGCAGCGCCGGTCGTAAGTACCGGTCGGCAGTGCCCGAACGTTAGGCGGCGCACGGCCCGGGGGCAAGCTGAGCCACCGGTGGGAGTCAGGCAGCCGGCGGGAGGGGGCGGTTGGAGTGGATCCGGCGGTGCGGGTCGACCCGGTCCCGGATCTCCGACAGCCTCCGCAGGGTCTCGGGTTCGTACATGGCGCCCACCTCGTCCCCGGTCACCGGGCCGAAGCTCAGGTTGGCGGAGCGGCCCAGCGTGTGCGGCGCGAAGAGCTCCGCCACCCCGGCGCGCATGTCAGCCATGGCGGTGGTGTCACCCGGCCCCTCGGGGTCGATGAAGGTGAGCACGCTCAGGGCGTGCGCGGCCGCCCGGTGGCCCACGGCGTTCGGGACCTCGGGCGGCCGGGCCAGGGCGCCGCCCAGGTGGCGCAGCCAGACCACGCTCATGAACGGGCGCTCGGCCGCCACCAGCCGGGCGAGTTCGGTGAGGGCACCCGGCGCCACGGATTCCACGAGGAGCGCCTCGCCATGGAAGCCGGCCTGGTCGTCGTGCTCGTCGAAGACCGTTCCGGACTCGGTGTAGGGGAGTTCGCGCAGGGTGTCCATGAGCACCGGGGCGGCGGCACGCAGCGGCGCCGCAACCGCTGGGCCGTCCTCCGGAGGACCGGACCAGGCCAGGGAGACCTGGACGATCAGGCGTCCGCGCATGGGTTCGGGCACGCCTGCCGCGTCCGGGTAGACCAGGGCGGACACGCCCGACGTCAGTTCTTCGGGGGTGCCCTCGGCCCACCGGCGCCACGTCTCCAGCACGTCCGGGTGGTCGGTCGCGTCCAGGAAGAGGCTGCCGCCGTACAGGCGCGCCACCGGGAACAGGTCGAACTCCATCCCCGTGACCAGACCGAACGAACTCCCGCCACCGCGCAGCGCCCAGAAGAGGTCCGGGGCGCTGTCGGCGTCCACCCGGCGGTGGCCCCCGTCCGCGGTGATCAGGTCGATGCCGCGGACGTGGTCGGCGGCGTACCCGTACCGGCGTGCCATCAGGCTCAGACCCCCGCCCAAGGTGTAGGAGACCGCGCCCACCCCCGGCGCGCTGCCCGAGAGCGGCGCCAGCCCGTAGGCGGCCGCGGCGTCGATCACGTCCTGCCAGGTGGCCCCGGCCCCGATCCGCGCGGTGCGCCGTTCAGGGTCGACCTGCACCTGAGAGAGGTTTCGGGTGTCCACCACGATTCCTCCGCGCATCCCGGCGCCGTGCCCGTGCCCGGTGCGCTGGGCCGCAACGGTCAGGCCGTGATCGGCGGCGACCGCCACGGCGGCGCGCACGTCCTCGGCGGTGGCTGCCTCGACCACGGCGTCGGGTTCGTGCCGGTCCAGCAGTTGCATCCCCGAGCGGCCCCGCTCATGGCCCTCGCTTCCGGGGGCGTGCACCGGGCCGGTCACCCGTGCACGCAGTTCCGTCATGACGTCGGTCTCCGCCGCGGTCGCGGTCGTTGCTGCTCGCTTGGTCTCGTTCATGCGGCCACCGTAGGAAGCTTTGCGGCCACGAGTCGGCCGCAATGGCTGGCAGCATGGAACTATGAGCGCGGAATCGGTACGAGGGACTATGCCGCAGCGGCTGCTGCGCCTGCTGTCCCTGCTCCAGGCTCGGCGCGAGTGGAGCGGCGGCGAGCTCACCGAGCGCCTCGGAGTCAGCGCCCGCACCCTGCGCCGCGACGTCGAACGCCTGCGCGACCTCGACTACCGGGTGGCGGGAACCCCGGGCGCGGCCGGGGGCTACCGGCTGGTCTCCGGCCGCGACCTGCCGCCGCTGCTGCTGGACGACGAGGAGGCGGTCGCGATCGCGCTCGCCCTGGCCACCGCCACCGGGGTCGAGGAGAGCGCGCTGCGGGCCCTGGCCAAACTCGAACGGGTCCTGCCCGCGCGGTTGCGTCCCCGGCTCGCCGCGGTGAGCGCCTCGGCGTCCGCCGTTCCCCACCCCGACACCCCCGGCGCCGATCCCTTGGTCCTGGGAGTGCTGGCCGCGAGCAGCCGCGGCCGGGCGGTCACCGACTTCGCCTACCGGGACCGCTCCGGGAAACTCAGCGAGCGCCGCGTCGAACCCCACCACCTGGTCTCCCACGGCGGCCACTGGTACCTGCTCGCGCACGACACGGACCGCGACGCCTGGCGGACCTTCCGTGTGGACCGGCTCCACGACCCCAGGCCCACCCACGGGCGGTTCGAGCCCAGGGAGCTGCCCGCCCCCGACCCCGCCACCTTCCTCACCCGGCTCTTCGCCCAGGGCACGTACCGCCACACGGTGACGGTGTGCCTGGACCTGCCCGAGGAGGAGGTTCGCGGCCGGTTGTACGGACCGCTGCCCGGCCGGATCGCTTCGTTGGGCCCCGACCGCTGCGAGGTCCGGGTCAGCGCCGACTCCCTGGACCTGGTCTGCCAGTACACGGCGGTGGTCCTGTCCCTGGGTTCCGCGTTCACCCTCGACGCCCCGGCCGAAGTACGGGAGCGCCTCACCACGGTGGCCGCCCGGATCAGCCGGTGAAGGCGCGCGTTTTCACGCTCGGGGGAGTGGCGCGTTAGTCTCGCCCCGTGAGCACCTCGACCGCGCAGCCAGCCGCCCTGTCCGACGTCACCGCCGCCTTCGAGGAGGTCTATCCGCCGCAGTGGGCGGCCTCCTGGGACGCGGTCGGCCTGGTCTGCGGGGACCCCGTACAGCCGGTCGAGAAGATCCTGTTCGCGGTCGACCCGGTGGACGCCGTCGTCGACGAGGCCGTGACGTGGGGCGCCGACCTCATCATCACCCACCACCCGCTGATGCTGCGCGGGGTCACCAGCGTGGCCGCCCATACCCCCAAGGGCCGGATCGTGCACCGGCTGATCCGTTCCGGCGTGGCTCTGTACACCGCGCACACCAACGCCGACACCGCCGCGCCCGGGGTCTCCGACGCCCTGGCCCGCGCGGTCGGCCTCACCGGGCAGCTGCGCCCGCTGGAGCCGGACACCACCGACCCCGAAGGCCGACGTGGCATCGGCCGTATCGGCGAGCTGGCTGAGCCGCTCGTCCTGCGCGACTTCGCCGACCGGGTGGCCCAGGGACTGCCCGCGACCGCGGGCGGTATCCGCGTGGCCGGGGACCTCGACCGCCTCATCACCACTGTCGCTGTCTCCGGGGGAGCGGGTGACTCCCTGCTCGGCGCGGCCCGGGCCGCCGACGTGGACGTCTACGTCACTTCCGATCTGCGCCACCACCCCGCGTCGGAGTTCGTGGAGGAACCCGGCGGCCCGGCGCTCATCGACACCGCGCACTTCGCCAGTGAGTGGCCGTGGCTGGCCGACGGTGCGAACCAACTGAACGACGCACTCGGGCGCGCGGGAGGCCCCAAGGGGGCTAACGTGGAGATCCGCGTGTCGACCGCCGTGACGGATGCCTGGTCACGGACCTTCCAGCACGTGTAGACCAGGCACGTGCAGAGCACGTGTACCACCTGCTCGAAGACCACAACTGCACAGGGCGCGGGCGGCCTCCCCGGCCTCCCAACCGCGATTCCCAGGAGACCCCAAGTGAAAGCCGAACCCGCCGCTCAGGCCAGACTGCTCGACCTCCAGGAGCTGGACACTCAGCTCCAGCGTCTGGACCACCGTCTCCAGAGCCTGCCCGAGATCGCCGAGGCCGCCGAGCTCAAGGAGAGCGTCGACGCTCTCGACGCCGAGCTCATCTCCGCCCAGACCAAGGCCTCCGATGTGGCCCGTCACCAGCGCAAGGCCGAGAGCGACGTCGACCAGGTGCGTACCCGCGCCGACCGGGACACCAAGCGCCTGGAGTCGGGGCAGGTCACCAACGCCAAGGAGCAGCAGAATCTGCAGGCCGAGATCGAGTCGCTGGGCCGTCGCCAGACGGAGCTGGAGGAGATCGTCCTCGAGGTGATGGAGCAGGCCGAGGCGGTCAGCTCCGACGTCGCACGCCTGACCGAGGAGCGTGAAACCGCCGTCGCGAAGTTCACCGAGGTCACGGCGCGCCGCGACACCGCCGCCGCCGAGATCCAGTGGGACCGCACCCGCGCTACCCAGGACCGCGAGCGGGTTGCCGGCGAGGTCCCCGACGATCTGCTCGCCCTGTACGACAAGCTGCGCGTTCAGTACGACGGTGTGGCTGCTGCCCCGTTGCGCTACGGCCGCTGCAACGGCTGCAAGCTCGCCTTGAGCACCATGGAACTCAACGAGATCCGCGCCACCGCCGCTGACGAGGTTGTGCGCTGCGACGACTGCCGTCGCATCCTGGTGCGCACCGAGGAGTCGGGACTCAACACCCCCGCTTCCGAATGAGCAAGGGCTGGGGTGCGCCGGACACCGAGCCGACCCGGCTGGTTCTGCTGAGGCACGGTCAGACACCGCTGTCCGTCGAACGCCGCTTCGCCGGGCGCGGTGACATCCCGCTCACCGATGAGGGCCACGCCCAGGCGGAGGCGGCCGCGCGCCGCCTCGCCGGGTGGGGGTTCGACGCGGTGGTCTCCTCACCGCTGTTGCGCACCCGGCAGACTGCCGAGTACTCGGCGCGGCTCCTGGGCCTGCCCATGGAGACCGACGAGGGTTTCGTGGAGACCGACTTCGGTGACTGGGAAGGGCTGACCTTCGCGGAGGCCCGGGAGCGTGCTCCCGATCAGGTCAGCCGCTGGCTGGCCGACCCCGAGACGGGCCCGCCCGGCGGCGAGAGCTTCGCCGAGGTGTCCCGCCGCGTGGGCAAGGCCCGCGAGGCCCTCCTCGAACGCCACCCGGGTCGCCGTGTCCTGGTGGTCAGCCACGTCACCCCGATCAAGGTCGTCGTCCAACAGGCGATGCTGGCCCCGGTCGGCGCGCTGTACCGGATGCACCTGGACACCGCGTGCCTGACCGAGGTGGACTGCTACGCGGACGGGCCCCAAGTGGTGCGCTCCCTCAACGACACCGCCCATCTGGACCGGGAGACTTCGCGCGGACCGGTAGACTGACCCGCAGAGGGGGAGTCGGCCAGGCGGTCGCGGCCCCGCGCCCAGCGCGGGTTCGAGGAAAGTCCGGACTCCACAGGGCAGGGTGGTCGGTAACACCGACCCGGGGCGACCCGCGGGAAAGTGCCACAGAAAACAGACCGCCACCGCTTGCGGTGGTAAGGGTGAAACGGTGGTGTAAGAGACCACCAGCGGCCGGAGTGATCCGGACGGCTTGGTAAACCCCACCCGGAGCAAGGTCAAAAAGGGAACCTTCGGGTTCCCGCGCGGATGTTCGAGGGCGGCCCGCCCGAGTCCGCGGGTAGACCGCACCGAGGCCGTCGGCAACGGCGGCCCCAGATGGATGACCGCCCGGTCTTCGGACCGACAGAATCCGGCTTACCGGCCGACTCCCTCTTCTGCATACTCCTGCTGTCTCTGGTGTCCCTTAGCGTCTCGCGATGGACACAGGAGTTCGGCCGCTGCGAGGGCACATCAAGATGACGAGCGGTCAGCTGCGCGCGGATGCGACAATGGGGCAGAGTCAATTCACAAAGTGACTCTTCCTGTGCCCGTACACCCGAGGCCGAAGAAGTGATCTCTCCCGAAACTCGGCGGGCTCCGACCGAACCCGGACCAAATTGTCTTGAGGGGATTGTAGTTCGGTTTGCTAGTGCGCCAGGCATCGCCTAGGTGACCTTTGGGCTCCTTGAGGAATCCTTGAGGGCTCCCCCTTTCTGATATGCCCATCAGGCTGCATGTGATCTAGGCTTTCCTGTGGGCTTGGTTCGCCCTCCTTTCCCGCCGCCCGATTGTGGCCGTCTCCGCTACGCGCGTCAAGGTCGTCGCCATCGAGCGCTTCGCGCGTCATTGGCGCTCCACCTTGACCCGCTTCGCTGCGACGGCGGGTTGGCGTCTATCGGGAAAGGGGGGCGCGTGGTTGAGGCCCGAGCGGAAATACTCGGGCTTCGCCCGATAACTGCGTCGGCCTGGCGGCCGATGCCTGTCCCTGCGCCGGAGCGTCGCCGGGTCGGGTGTCGCGGCTGGTCATGGTGTGCGGCGGACCCCGAACGGCGCGGCCTGGCGGCCGGGTGGGCCACTGCGCCGGAGCGTTGACGCCTGGCGGTGTCGCGGCCGGTCAATGCGCCCAGCGAAAACCCCGATGATCTTGCCCCTGTCTCCACCCTCGGCCGTCGAGAGTGGAGACAGGGGCAAGATCATTCCCATTCAGGCCCGCATTTGTCCGATTTGCCCAAGAATACAGGAAGGGGGGCAGGGGCCCCTTTCCTGTATGGCTTCTTTCCGGGGGAAGGAAAGGCGGGTTAGGGTGCCCGGGTAAGTGTTTTATCACCGCCGAGATAGGTCTTTTCTGGGTCTTTCTTGATATCCTTAGTGGTATGACTTCTTCTTTCGGGCAGTGCGGGAACACGGCGGTCACTACTCCCGCCGTGGCCGCAATGCGCGCTGCCCGGGAAAAGATCACCTCGGAAATGGCGGACGTGCCCCCGGCGGGTGCGGCCGGTGAGGTCCTGGACGTGATCTCGCAGGTGTTCGAGGACTTCGACCGGGCCCAGCTTGCGATGCTGCTGCGCCTGGCGCAGCTGGAGGCGGCCGGGACGTTGTTGGAGGCGGGTGGGCAGCGGTCGGTGCAGAACTGGCTGATCCACTCGGTGGGTATGGCCCCGGGGGAGGCCAACGGGCGGGCCGAGCTGGCCCGGCGCCTGTTCGCCCAGGAGCTGCCCGCCACCCGCCAGGGCCTGGACTCCGGGTTGCTGTCGATTGGGGAGGCGGTGGCGGTGTGCCGGGCCGCTGACAGGGCGGTGGAGGCGCGCAACACCGAGCACCACCCGGACGCTGGTAGGTTTCGGCGGATCATCGAGGCCGGGATCTTGGCCGCCAAGGCCAAGGAGCCGGCGATGTCGGTGACCGACATCAACCGGCTGGGTAAGGAGCTGCTGGCCCGGCACAACCCGGCGGTGTTGGAGGAGGAGCACCAGGCCGCCTTCGAGGCCAGGGGTGCGCGTTTGTTGCGCACCTTTGATGGCACTCACCTGTTTGAGGCCTGGGGCACGGCCTTGGACGCTGAGATCTTGAAGTGTGTGCTGAAGGCGTACATGCCGCCCTTCGATGAGGACCGGTTGCACGTGTCGGCTTCGGAGCGGATGTATGACGCGTTCATGAACCTGGTGCGGTCCGCCTCCCACCCCACCGACCCCACCACCCCCAGCGAGGGCGCCGAGAACAGCGAGGGCGCTGAGGGTAAGGGCGGCAAGGGCGGCAAGGGTCGCAGGCGTTCTGCGGTGGCGATGATCAACATCATGGTGCCTCTGCCCACCTTCCTCGGCCTCCAAGCTGAGGGTGAGGGCAAGCCAGCTGGCCCGGCCACCACGCAGGATGGGCAGGTGCTGTCCATGGCCGCGATCCGTGCCCTGGCCCCCAATAGTGTGCTGCGTCGGATGATCACCGCCCCGAAGGGGGAGACGGTGTTGGACGTGGGCCGTACCCAGCGCGATGCCACGGGTGCTCTGCGGGACGCGGGGATGTTCGGTCACACCACCTGCGCCTGGTACCAGGGGTGCAACACCCCGGCCAGCGGCTCCGAGGCCGACCACAAGAGGAGCTTCTCGGCCGGCGGGTCGACGAGCGCGGACAACATCCAGCCGTTGTGCTCGGACCACAACCGGTTGAAGTACCGCAGGGAGACCAACCCCGAGCAGTCCATCTGGCAGGGCCGCCCCTCCCACCGCAACCGGAACAACAACAAAGACAAGGGTGGGGGCAAGGACCCGGACGGGGACCCAGAGCCAGCCCCCCACACCTGAGGAGCGGTAACCGCCCGCCAAGGCCCTACCGCCCCACGCCCCCACGCCCCGATGCCCTGGTATCCCGGCACCCTCCCGAGGGGTTCGCTGCACACCATGACCGGCCGCGACACCCGACCCGTCAACGCTCCGGCGGAGTGGACCACCGGCCGCAGGCCGTGCTGTTCGGGGTCCGCAGCAGAGAATGACCAGCCGCGACACCCGACCCGTCAACGCTCCGGCGCAGGGGCAGGCATCGGCCGCCAGGCCGACCCGGCATGGGCCTCGACCACCCGTCCCCCTTTCCCGATAGCCGCCAACCTGCCGTCGTAGCGGAGCGGGTCAAGGTGGAGCGCCGTTGATGCGCGAAGCGCTCGATGGCGACGACCTTGAGGCGCGTAGCGGAGACGGCCACAATCGGGCGGCGGGAAAGGAGGGAACCTTCTAACCGACAGGGAGCCTGTACCAACAGCTAAGCCCCCTCAGTAGCCACCCCAGACCACACATTTCGACCCAACCCAACCCAACCCAACCAAAGTCACCCTTGGCCACCCCCGCCCCCGCTCCAGCCCCCGCCCCCGCTCCAGCCCCAGCCCCAGCCCCAGCCTTGAGCAGGCTCAGACAGCAGGCTCAGACAGCAGGCCCAGACAGCGGGCTCAGGCCTGGACCGTGGCGATGACGCAGAAGCGGTTGCCGTCGGGGTCGGCGAGCACCACGAAGTCGGCACCCTCCGGGTACTGGTCCCATTCGACGCGGTGCGCGCCCAGAGCCACCAGCCGTTCGACTTCGGCCGCCTGATCGGCTTTGTCTCCCGCGTACAGGTCCAAGTGGACCCTCGGGCGCTCCTGGAGCGGGGTCTCGCTGACGCCCAGCGAGACACGGACCCCGGGGCGGCCCTCGGGTGGGACCAGGACCACCCAATCCTCCTCGGGTTCCTCCCGCGGTACGTACCCGAGCGCACTGCTCCAGAAGTCGCACGCGCGCTCCACGTCCGAGACACCCATCACCACGGATCCGATGCTCAGCATGGCCGGATTCTGCCTGTCCCCGCCGGAATAGGGAAGCGTCCGCTGCGGAGCGTCCGCTGCCGAGTGTTGGCCGGGACCGGCCTTGGGCAGCAGATGAGCTGCGGGTACGGCGGTACAGCCTGCCGGTGATGGCTCGGCGCCCCGGGACACCGGTAGATTGGCCCTGCGTTCCGGACCCCGGGTGACTGCCGGAACGCGAACGCCCGCGGGCCGACGTATCCGGGGTCGGCGGCCCAACGGGCATCCGCGTTCACGGGAATGGGTGACTCTTGTTCGACTCCACCGGCTTCTGGGTGGTCCTCTTCGGCCTGCCGATCCTGGCGATCGTGGTGATCATCATGCTCGCCGCGTACCAGGCCTCAGGCGTTCAGCAGGACGGCCGTGACGACGCTCCAGACGACGACTCGTCCAAAGGCTGACCCTCCACTGCGCCCGATCGAGGGCTCGGCACCGGGTCCGAGACGTCCTGGACGCCCTGCACCGGGGTGAACTCCCCGGTCTCGGCGTCCAGCAGGTGCACCCTGGCCGTCTCCAGGTCGTAGTACATTCCGGACAGCGTCAGCTCACCCGACTCCACCCGTTCGCGAACGGCCGGGTACCCCATGAGGTTGCCGAGCTGTTCCACGACGTTGGCCTGGGCCAGCCGCCGAAGGGACTCCGACGCGGGCAGCCCGGCCAGGGCACCCGAGTCCGTGCCCGCCCGGATCAGGCTCCCCTCGCCGTTGGCGAGCCAGCGGCGGATGTGTGCCGTCGTTACCTCCTCCGGCCCCTCGTGCGTCTTCTCGGACAGGGCCTGCATGGCGCCGCAGTGCGAGTGGCCGCAGACCACGATCGAGGGCACCCGGAGGACACTCACTGCGTACTCGACGGCGGCACCGGCCGAACCGTCAGAGCTGTCGTGGGGTGGAACCAGGTTGCCCACGTTGCGCAGGGTGAACAGGTCTCCCGGGCCGCTGGCGGTGATCAGGTTCGGAACTACGCGTGAATCCGCGCAGGTGATGAACAGGGCGGTGGGGTGCTGGCCGTGCGAGAGCCGGCTCATCACCGAACGCATCCGGTCCGTCGTGCTCGAGTGGTATTCGTGGGCCCCCGCCGTGAGCAACCCAAGGGGATTGACACCTTGTCCGGCCCCGCTCGACCGCGAAGGGCTCTCCCACTCCTTGCGGCGCATCGCCCAGGGGGCCCACCAGCGGCCTTTGGGGATAGTCTTGGCCGCCGGCGCTGAGCTGGTGGAACTGCGCGCGTACCAGTTCTCGTGCACCTCGTCGATGTCCACGCTGCCGCCGGTGCGCTCGTGGTCCATACGCCAGGCGTGGATGGCCTCGAAGGCCGCATGGTCCATGAAGTCCACGTACAGGTCGAGGTCGACCTTGGCGCCCGCGGGGATGGTGCGCAGCACGTGCGCGAGCCGGGGGACACCGAGGAAGGTGAGCGAGCCGTGCACGGTGACGTGCACCCGGCCGTTGCGCTCCTCGGTGACCACGGTGAGTTTGGTCAGGCGGCGCAGCGAGACGATCATCGCCAGCGCGAACCCGATGAACACCCCTTCCAACAGGCCGAGGAATACCACACCGCACAGAGTCACCAGGTAGACGCTGGCCTCGTGGTGGCGGCTCAGGTTCCGCAAGTGGGCGAGCGACACCATCTGCACGCCGATGAACACCAGCAGCGCGGCCAGGGCAGCCATCGGGATCAGCTCGACCACGTGGGCGAAGAAGGCGACGAACAGCAGGATCCAGACGCCGTGCAGGACCGTGGAGAGCGGGCTGGTGGCGCCGGCACGCACGTTGGCGGTACTGCGCACGATCACACCGGCGACCGGAAGGCCCCCGAGTGCTCCGCTGACGGTGTTGGCCGCCCCCTGGCCGCACAGCTCCCGGTTGAGCATGACCCTGCGGCCGCTGTGCAGGCGGTCGACCGCGATCGCGGCCAGCAGCGACTCCACGCTGGCGACCATGGCGACGGCGGCCACGGCGAGGGCGATGCCGTGCCACTGTCCGGATTCGGGCAGCATCGGTCCGTTCCAGGCCTCCGAGAGCGAGGCCGGTAGCTGGACGGTCTCCACCTCCCAGCGCCCGGTGGTGGCGATGGCGGTGGCGGTACCCACTGCCACCAGCGCGGCGGGGATCATGCCGGGCCGGACCCTACCGATGGCGGGTAGCCGGTTCCAACCGAACATGATCGCGATGGTGATGACACCGACCGCTACGGCGGCGGTGTGGTTCTGCGCGATCTGCTGCGGTAGGTCGGTGATGTTGGCGAGGGCTGAGCTCTGTGGGGACCCGCCGAGCACCACGTGCAGCTGGGCGAGGGCGATGGTGACGCCCACCCCCGCGAGCATGCCGTGCACGACGGCGGGAGAGACGGCGAGGGCGGCCCGTGCGATGCGGAAGGCCCCCAGGGCGAGTTGGACCAGCCCGGCGAGCAGGGTGATCAGGCAGGTGACCCGCCAGCCGTAGGTCATGATCAGGTCGGCCACGATGATGGTCAGGCCCGCGGCCGGGCCGCTGACCTGGACCATTGATCCGCCGACCAATCCGGCTACGATGCCGCCGACGACGGCGGCGATGATGCCGGCGATCAAGGGGGCGCCGGAGGCGACGGCGATCCCCAACGACAGGGGGACGGCGACCAGGAAGACCACGAGCGAGGCGCCGACGTCGGCGGCGACTCCCTTGCGATCGGTGAGGGGCCCGGGGAGCCGGGAGGAGGCCTCCGGCTGCCCGGGCGGTGCTCCCTGGGCGTCGTTGCGCATGGTTACTCCGTTCGGGTTGGACCAGGCAGGTGTATGCGTAGGCGCACGGGGACGGAAGATGTCCGTTAAGGGGGTGGCGTGGCCGCATGACGAGAACGGACCTCGAAGGGTGCTTCGTCAGTCACCAACTGTAGTCAAAATTGGTGACTATGAGTTACATTCCCTCGTGGTTTCGGTAACCATTTTCCCGATTTCACACACTCTCGGGATGGGTGGAGGCAGAAAAAATCCGAGGTGGCAGGGTATCCCGCCACCTCGGTGGTGTGTATCAACGGAACCGCGTGCCCAGTGTGCCCGGTTTCGATGTCACTCTGTGTGGCCTAGGGCCTCCATGGGGAACAGAGGTCTCCCGGGGGGCTTCCTAGCGGAAACGTCCGTCTTCGTAGCCGCCTTCGTAGTACTCCGGTCCGGGACCGGGCCGACCGTAGGGATCTTGGCCGTACGCGCCTCGGCCGTAGTGGCCCTGGCCATAGGGCCCTGGGCCCTGCTGCCCCTGGCCGCCCTGGGCTTGGTCGTCGGCGCGCGGGTACCACCGGTCCACGGGCGGGTAGCCGTAGTCCGGCTCGGGTTGTTGCGGAAAGCCACTGCCCAGGACGTCGGGATAGGCGCCGGGGTCGTTGGGTCCACCGGATCCATTCGGACCACCGGGGCCGCCAGGGCTGACCGGCCGACCGAAGGGGTCGGTCTGCTGAGGGTAGTCGGGATAGGCGCTGGGCAGGTCTCCGCTCAGCTGTCCAGCTGGATAGGCGCCCGTCGGGTAACCGGGGCCGGGGCCACCGGGGTACGCCGGGCCTGCCTGCGGCTCCGGCTGCCCGGGAGGAAGGCCGGCGCCCTCGTTATAGGGCGAGGCCTGGCCGGGGGGTGGCCCTCCGTGCGACATCGTCGGCCGACTCGGAGTACCGAAGGTTCCGCTGTCGTCCTGGCCGCCCCACAACGGGGCGTTGCCCCCGGACCCGCCGACACCGTGTGGTCCGGGCTGTCCCTGCGAGCCGCCTTGGAGCCGTCCCTGGTATCCGGGCCGTGTGTGGGTGCCGCTGTCGAACTCCGGCCGGTTGAAGGAGTCGGTGTCGTAGGCCGAGCGGTTGAAGGAGTCCGTGTCGTAGGCGGGGCGGTAGAAGGAGCCCGACTCATAGGCCGGGTTGCGCTGGTGGGTGCCGCTGTCGAACTCCGGCCGGGGCGGGAAGCCTTGGGGTCCGCCGGGGTAGTCGGGGCGCGTGTGGGTGCCGCTGTCGTAGGCGTTGCGCTGGTGGGTGCCGCTGTCGAACTCCGGCCGGGGCGGGAAGCCTTGGGAGCTGCCGGGGTAGTCGGGGCGCGTGTGGGTGCCGCTGTCGTAGGCGTTGCGCTGGTGGGTGCCGCTGTCGAACTCCGGCCGGTTGAAGGAGTCGGTGTCGTAGGCCGAGCGGTTGAAGGAGTCCGTGTCGTAGGCGGGGCGGTAGAAGGAGCCCGACTCATAGGCCGGATTGCGCTGGTGCGTACCGCTGTCGAACTCGGGGCGGGGGAGGGAACCGCCGTCGTGAGACGATCCAGGACGGAACGATCCTGCCGGGTAACCGCCGGTCATGTTGCCGACGGGGGCACCCGGAGCAGGGGAACCGGGAATACCCGGCCCGTCCATGGGCTGTCCCGGCGCAGGTTGGGCTCCCATGCTCGGATGGCTACCGCTGCTCGCGCTCGGTCCGCTTCCGTAGCCTCCCAAGGAGGACGGGCTGGGACGCTGGTGCGCACCGGTGTCCATGCTGGACCAGATCGGTGAACCCGCGTCGTCCCCGACGGAGGGCTCCGGACGGAAACCCGGGTCCAGAGGGTCGCGGGCACCGGGACGCTCACCGCCACCGCTCAGCCCGCCACCGGCCGAACCGCCCATCGGCCCGCTGCCCATCGGCACGGTGCCCAACGGGTCCCCGCCACTGGGTCCTCCGCTCAAGGGAGCGCCCCCCAACGGATCGTGCCGCTCCGGGGGCCTGATCGGATCGCGGCCCTCGAACGGGTCACCGGTCGAGGGCGGATGCGGCCTCCAGGAACCCGGACCCAGCGGATCGTCGTCCGGCGGGCCCGAAGGAGCCGCGGGCTGTGCGGGCGGGAGCCCCTGGGTGGGCGGCAGGCCCTGCGTCGGCGGTAGCGCGGACGGAGCCGACCGGGAGTCCGTGCCGGTCGGCGGGGACCCCAACCCTTCGGAGAGGGGGTCGTGCTGGGCCGGAGCGGGGTCGGGCCGTGTGGGCTCCGAGGGAGTGTTGCCCTGCCCCAGGCTGGCCAGCATCGCGAGGTCATCGGTGGAACCCGCAGTGGAGCCGGCGGGAGCGCCGCGCCCCTCGGGGCCGCCCCCGACGGGCGGCAGGGCGTTGGGTCCGCTGGGCGGCCCTTGGCCGGCCCGCTGGCCACGCACGGGTTCGTCGTAGTAACCGTCGTCGTAGTCGTCGTAGTAGCCGTCGTCCCCGAAGTCGTCGACGTCCCCGGCGCCTCCCCTGGCCGCCGTAGGCGGTTGCGCGGGCCCCTCGTCACTCAGGCTCGACCAGAAGTCGTTGTCGGAGAGCCCGTCGGCGTCGTCTTCCCAGTCGACCCCGCGCTGACGCCTGCCCTTGAACCGTCGCGCCGCCTTGCCGCCGCCCGGGCGCGAACGGCGGGCGCGGCCCCGCGGCTCGGACCCCTCGTCCTCGTCGCCCGGGTCGCGACGGTCTTCGTAGCCGTCGTCCTCGACGTCGTAGTCGAAGTCGTCGTAGTCGTCCTCCTGGGAACCGAGGCTGAGCGCGCGCATGCCGAGTAGGAGGAGCACGAGCACGGCGAGTACGACGATGACGGCGATGATGATGGTGACGGTGACGTTCATGGTGTACGCACTACCTTGGGGAGGTCGGCCGGGCCCGGTCAGCGCCGAGGACCGGCCGGGCGAGGTCCGGTCGAGGGGAAGCGGCGGCAGCCTGGTTCTGCGTGGTTCCGGAACATTCCGCCCGTGTGGGGGCCAGGGCATGGGCACCGGTCGTCCGAAGCGGTCTCAGGGCAGGGTGCCGCACGGCGGTTGGGCGGGAATCGGTCATCTGAAAAGGGGCGAGGGGCACAGCCCCACTGTATGTGCTGTTGCGTGCTGTGTGCAGAGGGCGATAGGAGCTTCCTCAGCCCATTCCGGTGTGCACCTATGAGGGTGAGTGTCCGGTTCTGCGTTGGAGCTTAATGACCATTATGGACCGATTCACTCGCTGCTCGCGACCAGTGATCCCCGGGCCACGGCCTGGTCGGCGATGCCATCCAGGGTGAGGCTCAGCTCGGCACCCTCGGGCAGATCGAGTTCGCCGTCCAGCGCGTACACGGTGAAGCGGTACTGGTGGAGGTCGTCCTCCTCCGGGCAGGGAGCGCCGTACGCGGCGTCCCCGGCGGAGTTCTGGCCCGTTTTCGCGTCGGACGGGACCGTGTTCTGGCGGAGCTCCACCAATTGCGGGTCCAGGTCGTAGACCATCCAGAACACGACGGCGTCGGTCGGGTCGTCCACCACCAGCGCGATCGACCCCACGTCCTCGGGCAGCCCCGACCAGCTCAGCGGCGGTGAGGCAGGCTCGCCGTCGGCCTCGCACGTGTACGCACTGGGCAGCGGTTTGCCCTCCTGCATCATCGGGCTGGTGATGTTGATGTCGGTGGGCATCTCGGCGCTCAGGTCCGAGGACAGGACCCCGCAACCGGTCGACGTGAGCAGGGCGGCCCCCGCGGCCACGGCGGCCACGCGGGTACCGGAGGATGTTCGGGGTACGCCACGCGCGGCGGTGGTCCGGACGGAAGGGAAGGCCGGGAACAAAATGGGGCTCCTGCTGGACTTTCGGGCTGTCAGGCGGTAATCGCTGCACACCGGCCCCGGCGCCCACGGATGGCGCCGGTGCCCGTCGCGGTGGAGCCGCGCACACCTGCGCCACCACGGGCACGGCGGCACGGTCCTGAGTGAAGCCTACTGCGGTGGGCCAGGGCCTCGGGAAACCGGATGAGGTGACGGACCCGTCCCGCGGCGGCGCCGAACCGGAACCCACGAGCTTTCGCGTCCCGCATCGGTGATCATGGGTGGGTGCGGTTCTCCATTCTGGGTCCCCTCC
Organism: Nocardiopsis oceani; assembly: GCF_054777395.1. Lineage (NCBI taxonomy): Bacteria > Bacillati > Actinomycetota > Actinomycetes > Streptosporangiales > Nocardiopsidaceae > Nocardiopsis > Nocardiopsis oceani. The sequence goes on along the minus strand of NZ_BAAHAR010000034.1, from coordinate 51,873 downwards.
AGGTGCATGACGCCTCGGGGTACCCCGTCACCATCGGCGGTGCGCGCCTGCGCGCCTTCCTGACCCTGCTCCTGCTCCGCCCCGGCCAACCGGTCTCCGTGGAGCGGCTCACCGACGCGATCTGGGGAGAGGACGTCCCGGCGGCCGCGGGCAACGCCCTCCAAGCCCTGGCCTCCCGGCTCCGACGAGCCCTCGGAACAGAGACCCGCCTGCACGGTGACTCTTCCGGATACCGGTTGGCGGTCGCGCCCGACCAGGTGGACCTGTGCGCGTTCGAGGTACTGGTCAGGGACGGACGGGCCCAACTCCTGGACGGGCAGGCCCTGGAAGCCGAACGCACCCTGTCCGCCGCCGTAGCCCTGTGGCGCGGTCCAGCCCTGCCTGACCTGACATCCAGGGGGGTGGCTGAGGACACCGCGTTGCGCCTGTCCGAGGCACACCAAGCGGCACTGGAGGACCACCTGTGGGCCCGGCTCGAATTGGGGCGGCACGCTGAGGCACTGCCGGAGGCGGAGGAGCTCGCCGCACGCCAGCCACTCCGCGAACGACCGGTCGAGCTGCTCATGCGGGCGCTGGCGGGCAACGGCCGTACAGCTGAGGCACTCGCCGCCCACGAGGGTTTCCGGAACCGGCTGGCCGAGGAGCTCGGCCTGGACCCGTCACCCCGCCTGCGTGACACCCATCTGCGCCTGCTCAGGGGAGAACTCGCCCCCGACGAGCCCGGGCCGACCCCGCTCTCTCCCAAGACGCCCACGCCCGGGCCTGGGGCCGCCACGCCTAGGCCCGTGACGCCCCCGATCCGGCCCGAGGTGGTCCGCCTGCCCCGGCACCTGACCAGCTTCGTGCCGCGCGATACCGAGGTCTCCGCGGCCGTGGAGCGCATGGCCGAGGCCCGGCTGCTCACCCTCACCGGACCGGGAGGCGCGGGCAAGACCCGCCTCGCGACCGAGAGCGCCGCCGCCCTGGCGGAGCGGGTACCGCAACAGGTCCCCGACGGGGTCTGGTTCGTCGAACTCGCCCCGGTTCGCGAAGGCGCCGATGTGCCCGACGCCGTCGCCGCCGCCCTGGACCTGCGCGTGTACGCGGTGATGCACGCCCGTGCCGCCGCGGCACCACAACCCTCCGAGGAGCGGGTGCTCTCCTTTCTCGGCGCACGGTCTGGCCTGCTCGTGCTCGACAACTGCGAGCACCTGGTCGACGAAGCGGCCCGTTTCGCACAGACCCTGCTGGCCAACTGCCCCCGCCTGCGCATCCTCACCACGTCCCGGGAACCGCTCGGAGTGCCGGGTGAGAGCCTTCTCCCGGTGCCCTCCCTGCCTCTGCCGCCGAAGGACGCCGACGCCGCGACGGCTCGCGCCAACCCCGCGGTGGCACTGTTCGCAGAGCGCGCCGAAGCGGTCCGTCCCGGCTTCGCCGTCGGCCCGGACAACGTCGGCCACGTCGTCCGGATCACCCGGGAGCTGGACGGTATGCCGCTGGCGCTGGAACTGGCCGCCGCCCGGCTCCGGGCGATGTCCCCCGCACAGCTCGCCGCCCGCCTCTCCGACCGATTTCGCCTCCTCACCAGCGGGAACCGTTCCGCGCTACCCCGCCACCGCACCCTGAGGGGCGTGGTCGACTGGAGTTGGGAACTGCTCGACGAACCCGAGCGGCGCCTGTTGCGCCGCTTGGCCGTCTTCCCCGGCGGGGCGACTCTGGAGGCGGTCGAGCGGGTGGGCTCCGACCCCGACGCCGACCCCGCCCCTGACCCTCACACCGGCAGCCCGACCGTCGCGGGCCAGGACGTGTGGGAGGCCCTGTTCGCCCTCGTGGACAAGTCCCTCGTCACCGTGGAGAGTCCCGAACACGACGACACCTCGCCCCGTTACCGGCAGTTGGAGACGGTGCGAGCCTACGCGGCCGAGCAGCTGACCAGGAGCGGAGAAGAGGAACGGGTCCGGGATGCACAGGCCCGCTACGTGCGCGACCTGTGGCGGCGTGCCGAACCCGAGTTGAGGGGGCGCGGCCAGCGGCCCTGGCTCGCCCGGCTCGCGAGGGAGTCCGACAACTGCGTGGCGGCCTTCCGGTGGGCGATCGAGCGCCGCGATGTCTCCCTCGCCCTGGACCTCGTGGAGCACTCCCAGTGGTACTGGACCCTGAACGGGGGCTGGCGACAGCTCCACCGCTGGTCCAAGGAGGCCCTGGAACTGGTCGGGGACCGGCCTCCTGAGGGACGCGAAATCGCCTACGCCAGCTGCGTGTTCCACCGGACCGGGGACATGGGACTGGGACGACAGGGCATCCTCGACGGGATCGGCAGGGTGGAGGACGTGCTGGCACGGGTGGACACGCGGCCTGAGTCCCACCCCGTTCTCGTGTCCGTCCTGGCCTACAAGGCCATGGCGGAAGGGAATCCCGACAGTGAGCCCCGGAAACGGTTGGAGGAGGCGCTCGACTGGGTGACCGACCCCTGGCTCCGGGCAACGGTCAGCTTCTCGCTGGCCCTGCTGGACGCGGTGTTCGGGCAGGCCCACCGTGCCCTGAGGCGTTCCTCGGACGCTTTCGAGTCGATGGGCGCCCTCGGCGACGCGTGGGGGCAGTGCAATGCGCTCATGCAGATGGTGGACGTCGTCCGCTTCACCGACCTGGAGCGGGGCCGCCTACTGCTCACCGAGGGGATCGCGTTGGCTGAGGGAAGCGGGCTGGAGGGGATCTCCGCCATGTTCCGCACCGTGCGGGCCCGCACTCTGGTCGACCTCGGAGATCTGGCGGCGGCCGCGCAGGACCTGGCGGAAGTGGCGGGGGCCGCGGCGGAGGAGGACCACCTGGTGATCCTGCGCCAGGTCCGGACCCAGCTGTTGCGGGCCGAAGGCCGTACCGCCGAGGCCCGGACCCTGGTGGACGAGACCGAACCGGTCGTCACGCAGTTGGGGGGTTTCGCGCCCGCCTACATCGAACCCTCCTGGCGGATCCTGGCCGCGGAGGTGGCCTGGGATGAGGGTGACACCGCGCGCGCCTGGGCCGAAGCGGGCCGGGGCTGGTGGCTGTCCATCTACGGATTGCGAACGATTCGCGCTGACATCCTGGACGCCTTCGCCGCCATGCTGGTCGAGGAGGATCCCGCGCAGGCCGCCCTCTTCGTCGGTTACGCGACCGCGCTGAGGGGCATCGCCGACTCCGCCTCGCCCAGGGCCCGCCACGTACGCGAGCGGCTGGTCGAACACCTGGGCGCAGCACGGAGTCAGACTCTGGTGTCCGGGGGAGAGGCCGCCGAAGCAGAAGAGGTGGCTGACAGGGTGGCTCGCTGGCTGGCCCCGGTCGTCCCGGACGACGTCGAACCGGGCGGCTGGTGCCGCTGAGCGCCGACCGGTCCGCCTGTCGGCGGGGCCCGCCCACCCGGTGGGCGGACCCCGCGTTCGGTCAGGTGCGGCGGCGGTAGGCCCACACCGCGAGCGGCGCGAAGACCGCGGTGATCACCACGGTCCAGACCACGGTCCAGAGCACGGGACCGGCGACGTCGCCGCCGAGCATGAGCCCGCGCATGGCGTCCACGACATGGGTGACGGGGTTGTTCGCCGCGATGGGCGCCAGCCAACCCGGCATGTCATCGGGGGCGACGAAGGTCGAGCTACCGAAGGTGAGCGGGAACAGCAGGATCATCGCGAAGGACTGCACCGCCATCGGTGTGCGCACGATCATGCCGACGAAGGCCGACATCCAGCACAGCGCGAACGCGAACAGCAGGACCAGTGCGCTGGCGGCCAGCACACCGCCCACGCCACCGTCGGGGCGGAATCCGATTGCCATGCCGACCAGCATCACCATCACCACGGTGATGCTGTAGCGGACCAGGTCGCCGAGGATCGCGCCGATCAGCGGGGCCGAACGTGCGATGGGCAGCGACCGGAACCGGTCGAAGATCCCCTTCTCCACGTCCTGGCTCAGGCTGAAACCCGTGCCCATCGTGGCGAAGATGACCGACTGGGCGATGATTCCGGGCATCAGGAAGTCGCGGTAGGTCTGCCAGTCGCCCATCATCGCCTGTCCGAAGACGAACACGAACAGGGTCACGAACATGACCGGCTGCAGCATCAGCCCGAAGACCTCTTCGGGGTTGGCCTTGATCTTCAGGATGCTGCGCCAGGTGAGCTGGAGCCCGTGCTGGACAGTGCTCAGCGGGGAGATGCTGTGGGGTGCCACCGGAGCCCCCTCGGGCTGTGCCGGTCGCGGCCGGGCCGTCACGGCACTCATGCCGGGGTCCCTTCGTTCGCGGGCTGTTCCGTGTTGTCGTCTTCGGCGGGGTGGCCGGTGAGGGCGAGGAAGACCTCGTCCAGGCTCGGCTTGCGCAGGGAGAGCTCGGCGACGGCGACCCCTTGTTCGTCGAGGCGGCGCACCGTCTCGGGCAGGACGCCGCCGTCGGTGACGGGGACGCTGGCCAGGAGACCGTCCGTGGTCACCGGGGTGCTGGTGACGGCCTCGACGATCCTGGTGGCCAGGGGCAGCTGAGCGGGGTCGGCGGTGCGCAGTTCCAGTACTTGGTTGCCCGCGTGCGTCTTGAGCTCCTCGGGTGTGCCCCGGCTGATCACCTTCCCGTGGTCCAGGACCATGATGTCGTCGGCGAGCTGGTCGGCTTCCTCCAGGTACTGGGTGGTGAGCAGCACGGTGACACCGTCGTCGACCAGGCCGCGCACCACATCCCACAGGCCGTTGCGGCTGTGCGGGTCGAGCCCGGTGGTCGGCTCGTCCAAGTAGAGCAGCGCGGGGCGGCCGACCAAGCTCGCGGCCAGGTCCAGACGCCTGCGCATACCCCCGGAGTAGGTCTTGGCGGGCCGGTCGGCGGCGTCGGTGAGCCCGAAGCGCTCCATGAGCTCCTTGGCGCGGGAGCGTGCGTCGGCGCGGCCGAAACCGAGCAGCCTGGCGATGAGCACTAGGTTCTGGGTGCCGGTCAGCTCGGCGTCCACCGCGGCGTACTGCCCGGTGAGCCCGATCTGGCGGCGTACTTGGTGCGGTTCGCGGACCACGTCGAAGCCCCCGACGGTGGCGTGGCCCTCATCGGGTCTGAGCAGTGTGGCAAGGATGCGTACGGTCGTCGTCTTCCCGGACCCGTTGGGTCCCAGCACGCCCAGCACGGCCCCCGATTTGGCTGTCAGGTCCACTCCGCCAAGGGCGGTCTTGCCCTTGAAGTGTTTGACCAGACCCTCCGCGCGGATGGCGTCAGTCATCAGTCCTCCGTTTCAACGTCTGTCCCAAGTGTGCCGACATGCACTGACAGGACGCTGGCGGAGCCGTTCGTCCGGGGCATCGGCGGTGTCAGCCGGATGTCAGCGGACCGGGCGGCAGGAAGAGTCGAAAACGGACGTTCCCCGCACCGGTGGCAGCTACTGAACACGTCGTTTGCCCAGGGCATTCCGCATCCAGGAGGGAGGAGCCGACCGGCCCCGGGCGAGAGGTGCCCGGGGCCGGGTCTTCGTTCAGGCCAGCGTCGATGACGCCCCTCTCCGTTCGCGGTGTCGATCGAAGTGGGAACGGCTACCCCCCGTTTGCGCTGACCCGGGTGACACGACTCCGGGGATCCCCCGAAAACGGCCTAGACTCGGGCATGTGATGAACACCCCGCCCCACGACGCCATGCCCCAGCCCGGCGATGTCCCCGAACCACCCGAACCCGCCGGGGTCGCACAGTTGCGGCCGCCCCTCAGGAGGGTGAGCGGGCGATCGATCGGGGTGTGGACTCTGAGACTGCTCTTCGGGGCGGTCTTCAACCTGGCCGTGTTCAGCTTCATCGCGTGGGTGTTGAGCACGTCCGGATGGGGCTGGATCCCCGAGTGGGCGGTGGAGAACGCCTGGGCGCTGCCGGTGGCCTACTCCGTGTACGCCCTGGTCAAGATCGCCATCGTGCCCTCCTGGCGCTACCGGGTGCACCGCTGGGAGGTCACCGGCGACATCATCTACACGCGGGTGGGCTGGATCAGCCGGGCCTGGCAGCTGGTGCCGGTCAACCGGCTGCAGACCGTGGACCACACCCAGGGCTGGTTGGAGCGGATCTTCGACGTGGCCACTCTGAAGGTCCAGACCGCCTCCTTCGCTGGCTCCTCGACGATCGAAGGACTGGACTCCGAGGAGGCGCGCAGGCTCAGCGAGGAGCTGGCTGTGCGCGCCGGAACACTGCGGGGCGATGCGACCTGATGGACCGACAGCACGATCCCGACCCGAACCCCTTCGGCCCCGAACCCGCCGACCCCGAGGACGGGGAGGCGGGCGGGTGGGTCGCGCCGGGCAGCACGTCTTCCGGGGCCGCGAGCGACCCCGGCCCCGAGCGTGCGGGCCAGGAAGGTCCCGGCCCCGAGAGTCCCCAGCCCGGTTACGGACCCCAACCCGGCTACGTGCCGCACCCCGGTTACGGACCCCAGCCCGGCTACGTGCCGCACCCCGGTTACGGACCCCAGCCCGGCTACGTGCCGTACCCGGGGCCCGAGGCCTCTTCCGGGTACGGGGCGAGCCCCGAGTACACCGCAACCGCCGACGAGCCCTACGGGCCGCACGGAGCACGTTCGTGGTGGGGTGATGCCCCGGAGGGGGCACCGGTCGCCGAGTTCGGGGCGGAGAGCGCACGCCAGCTCAGCCCGCGCAGCATGGTGGTCGGTCCGATCAACCAGCTCAAGAGCATCCTGCTGCCGATCCTCCTCGGCCTGGTGGTCGGCGGTTTCAACCCGTGGCTGCTGGCCGCCACCGCGATGACCGTCATCGGCCTCCTGGCCGGTGGGCTCGTCACCTGGAAGACCCTGCGCTACGAGGTGGGCGAGGAGCGGATCGAGATCCGCAAGGGCCTGATCCGTCGTTCACGGCGCACGATCCCGCTGGAACGGATCCGGGGCGTGGACGTCACCAGCACTCTGCTGCACCGGATGCTCGGTGTGGCCGTGGTGCGGATCGAGGCGGCCGCGGGGTCGGCGGGGGAGACCGAGGACGGCAAGCTCGACGCCGTCACCGCGGAGGAGGCCGACCGGCTCCGAGGCGTCCTGCTCCACCGCAAGGCGGTGCTCACCGGCAGGGCCGAGAGCGGCTATGGGGGAGAGGAAGAACAGGCGGATGCTGACGCGCACGTGGCGGACGGCTCCGTAGCAGGCACCCGGGAGCCCGAGGACGCCACCGTCACCCACTTCACTATGCCCCGGAGCTGGTACCTGTACGGGGCGCTCAGCATGGGCTACCTGCTGACCCCGTTCGTGGTCCTGGCGACCCTGTTCGGCATGGTCCAGCAGTCGATGGGGCAGATGGCCACGGGTTTCTTCGTCGACTGGGTGGCCAGCTCCGACCGCTCCTTCCTCACCTTCTTCGCGGTGGCCTCGGTCGGTGTACTGGTGTTCCTGATGCCGGTGTTCGCGGTGGTCTCCTACGCCCTCACCCACTGGGGGTTCACGCTCCGGGACCGCGACGGATCCCTGATCGCAGAGCGCGGACTGTTCACCCGCCGCAGCGTCACCTTGGAGAAGCGCCGGATCCGCGGGTACGAGCTGCAGGACAACCCGCTCGAACGCACCCGAGGGGCGGTGGGCCTGCGCGCGATCGTCACCGGGTTGGGGGACGCCGCCACCCGTGCCGTCCTACTACCTGTCGGCCCGCGTTCGCGGGTGGAGCCGGTGGTCGACCGGGCCCTGGGCCTGTTCCGGGCACCGTTGACCTGGCACCCGCGGGCCGCGCTGGTCCGGCGCCTGATCCGCTCGGTGCTGCCGTTCGCCGCGGTGGCGGCGGTGGCGGCGGCCTTCGACGTCACGTGGTTGGCGGTGACAGCGGGGGTGCTGGCCCTGCTTGGGATCCCTCTGGGTATCGACCGGTACCGGTCACTGGGGCACGGCTACGACGGTGAGCGCGTGAGTGTGCGCTCGGGTTCGCTGAGTCGGTCGCAGGCCACCGTGGAGCGGTCGGCGGTGATCGGTTGGACGTGGACGCAGACCCTGTTCCAACGCAGGTCCTCCCTGGCCGACCTCCAGGTCACGGTCGGTGCGGGCGCTGGTGGCTACACCGCGCAGGACGCCTCCATCGAGGAGTCCGTGGGCTTCGCCGCGCAGATCACCCCCGAGATGGTGCGCCCCTTCCTGGCCCACGAGGGGGACGGGGACCGCGGGGCGCCCTAGGTGTACTCAACCTCCGTGGTCAGGACATCTAGGACCCGGACAGCAAGAGGGGCGGTCGCCCACCGGCGACCGCCCCTGTCCGCGGCCTGTTGTGTCCCGCCGTGGGACAGCTGGACCGCCCTATTCGCTCTTCTTGGAACCGAACATGATCTCGTCCCAGGAGGGCACCGAGGCCCGGCGGCCGCGGCCCTTGCGCTTGGCCGTGCCGCCGCCGGAGGAACCGTTGGCGGCGGCCGGGATCGAACTGTTGGGCGGCTGCTCGTCGGCGGTCCGGCGCGGGGTGCCCTTGTCGTTGAGGTCGATGGTGGCGCGGCGGCGGCGCGGGCGCTGCTGAGCGGACTCGTCGGTGGGAGGGGCCTCCTCCGGTTCGGGCGGAGCAGCGGGCGCGGGCTGGGCGTCCAGCCAGTCCGGTGCGGTCGGCGGCTCGGCACGATGCCGGGTTTCCGCATGCTCAACGGGCGCTTCGCGGGTGGCCGCGGGCTCGTGGCCCGGCATCTGGGGCCGCTGCCGGGGTTCGGGGCGTGCGGGCGACGGTTCGGCCGGTTCGGAGAACTGGCGGCGGACCGGTTCCGCGCTCGGCGGTTCGGCCCTTGGGGCCTCGCGCCGGGGCGCGGTGGGCAGCGGGGCTGCGGGCGGTGCCTCGTACTGTTCGGCGTGTCGCTCCGTGTGCCGCACGGGCCGGGGTTCGACCGGCCGACGTTGCGAGGGCTCCTGGTGTGGTGGCCCCTGCTGCGCGGGTTCCTGGTTCTGCGGCTGGTGGTGGCGCTCCCCTCGGAGGGGTACGCCGAACTGGTCGGTCTCCGGCTGTCGGGCAACGGGGCGCAGGGGATCGTCCGTCGGCGTGTCCTGCGCGGGCGACAGGCGGCGCGGCGCGACGTGGTCCGGGCGTCGCTCGGCGGCGGACTGTGCGTCCAGGCGGGGCAGGTCGGTGGTGGTCTCGTTGCGCCTCGGGGCGAAGGGCGTGACGTTCGCCCCGGGGCCGATGCCGAGTCCGGGGGACGTGTCCAGCGGTTCATTGGAGGAGAACCGGACGGCCTCCTCGTCGGCGGGCGTCACGCTGTTGTGTCTGGGTTCGTACAGCCAGTGGGCGACACGTTCGTCGCCGCCGTGCAGGAATACGAGCTTGAGCAGCCAGGAGCGGTCCTCGCGCTTCCACGAGTCCCAGACGGCGTCACCGGTCTCGATCTGGTGGGCACCGATCCTCTTACCGACCACTTCCTCTAGGGAGGGACCGGGAGCGGCGTCGCCGTGCGAGCGCACGGTGGCGCGCTGGGCCTGCTGCGCGATGTACTCGCGCTCCTGGAGTACGGGGCCCTCGAACCAGCGCACCCGTTCGATCGGTATTCCGGAGATCTCGGAGATGGCCTCCGCGGTCTCGCCGGACCGGATGCGGGCCTGGATTTCCTTGGGGCGCAACGGATTCTCCACTTCGATCTCGTACTGGCCGAGCCGGGAGAACTGGCCGCGTACTGCGGCACGGAGGCGGTCGTCGACGGGCAGCATGAAGCGGGTCCCACGACCGGTGCTGGCGAGCACCAGGTAGGTGCCGTCCTCGCTCACGGCCACGAGGCGAAGCTCGTGCATCGCCCTTCCTTTCGCGTCCCGTCGAGGGTAGGTCCGGCGGACCTTCCCCCGCGTTCTCCAAGTCTGGTCGGCCGACAACTGTCCGGCCAGTACCGCGCCCGGCATGTCCGAACTGTGCCCGCCTCCCGGTCCGTGGTGGGTACCACGGTGGGAGCCGCCCCGGGGTTCCGGGGCACTCACGGTCGCTTCCAGTGCCAATCTTGACACGCTGAACCGTCAGCGACCGGGAGCGATCGTGGGGGAATGTCGTCGATCCCGCGCGAAGGCTCCGCCGTGATGGTATCCCGCAGACCCCGAATCCCCCCAGGCCTGGGAAAAACTCCAATCTCGGACTGCTCCTTGACATGATGGGCCTTGGGATTCGCAAATCGACACGCCGAAGGATGCGACACAGTGATCCTTCTTATTTGATGGCGTTATCGGAGCCCAGTCCCCCTTATCCTTAGGTATCCACCCATGGGCAGTATGTGACGTTTGGGGCCTGTGCTGCCGTCTGCCCCGCCACACACCCATCCCATGCCTGACACCCAGTCCCGCCGCGCCCGAGCGCGGCCTACGAGGGGGGGGCGATCGCGATGCCAAAACCCGGTCACGGGGACGAGTTCGAGGTGGAAGAGGAGGGCGCGGAGGAAGAGAAGGCTGACAAGCGCAAGCGCATCGACCTGAGTGTGTCGCAGGTCGCGGGCGCCGGGATGGCCACTCTGACCGCCGCCACCGCGGCCTCCTACCTCAACGTCTACGGAACCGTCATCGGTACCGCCGTCATGGCCGTGCTCAGCACCAGTGCTGCCCCCGTCATCCAGCACTGGATCACCCGCAGCAGTGAGCAGGCCAAGGAACTGGCGGAGAAAGCGGGAAAGGCGGAGAAGGCGGGCAAGCAGCCCGGCGCGAAGGCGCTGGTCGACCCCGGCTCCGACGCCGAGGCCGAATCCCGCGCGGCCAAGCCCGTGCTCGGCCCCGATGCCACCAGGGTCGCCGACACTGACGGATACACGGATCCATACGGGTTCCCCGCGGGCGGGGACGACGACGCCACTCGGACGATGGCCATGCCGGTCGTGGGGCGGGACCTGCCGGGGCAGACCGTCGCGCACGGTTTCGGCAACCCCGAGGACCACACCGTGGTGGGCGGCTCCGCGGTGCCGGAGGCCACGGAGGTGATGCCCAGGGCCGGCGGGGAAAGCGGCTCCCGTCCACCCGGTGGCGGGCCGCGGCTCGACGGCCCCGATGACCCGCAGGGCGACGCGGACGGGGACGCGGAGCGCCCCAAACGCGGGTGGCGGACCGCCGCCCTCTCGGCTGCCGCGGTGTTCACCCTGGTCATGTTGGTGATCCTGGCCTTCGAACTGCTCACCGGGCGTTCGCTGACCGCGTGGACACAGGGCCAGGAGGGACACACCTCACCCTCGCTGCTCGGTGGCAACTCCGCCCCGGCGGAGGTCGAGGAGGAGGACCCCGAGACCACGCAGGACGAACAGCCGGAGAGCCAGACGGACACCGGAACCCGGGAACCGCAGGAGCCTGAGGAGCCGGTGGAGCCCGAGCCCGGGACCACCCCGGGCGAGCAGCAGCCGGACGGCCCCGCCGACCAGGACGACCCCGTCGACCCGCCGGTGGACGAGGGGACCCCGGAGGAACCGGGAGGCGGAGAGGACGCGGACCCGGGTCCGGGAGGCGGCGGCGAGGGTGACAACGCCCCGCCCGAAGCCGACCCGGCCCCTGAGGAGTGAGTCCTTGGCCAAGGGCTGATCCCTGAGCACGGCGGGCCCGGTACTCGGACCCGGGCCCCGTCGTGACTAGCTAGCCGAACACCCGGTCGAGGTAGCCGTTGCCGAACCGGCGGTGCGGGTCCACCCGGTCCCGCACCGCCAGCGCGTCGCCCAAGCGCGGGTAGACGCCCTCCAGGTAGGCGTGGTCGCGGGTGTGCAGCTTGCCCCAGTGCGGCCGTCCCCCCACGGAGGTGAAGACCGCCTCCAGATCGGCGAAGTAGGCCTCGTACGGCGTGCCCTTGTACATGTGCACCGCCACGTAGGCGGTCTCCCGCCCGTACGCGGTCGACAGCCACACGTCGTCGGCCGGGGCGAACCGGACCTCCACCGGGAAGCTCACCCGGTGGTCGCCGCGGTCCACGATCGAACGCACCTCCCGCAGTACGTCCACCACGTGCTCGGCCGGGATCGCGTACTCCATCTCCACAAACCGGACATCGCGCACAGACGCGAACACCCGGTGCGAGACGTCGGTGTAGGAACGTGGCGACAGCGCCCGCGAACTGATCTGGTTCACAGCGGGGACCATCGACGGGAAACGGCGGCACACGCGGTTGATGCGGTCGAAGAGCGTGTTCGACAGGAAGTCGTCGTCCAGCCAGGTCTTGAACTTCGACAGCGGCGCGGCCGGACCCGTGGTGATGTTGTTGCGCTTGGTGTTGGTGTTCCCGGTGTGTGGGAACCAGAAGAACTCGAAGTGGTCGTTGCCCTCGCGCAGTTCCGGGAGCCGCTCCAGTACCTCGTCCAGGGCCATGGGCTCCTCCTGCGCGTGCAGCAGGAAGGCGGGGCGCACAGCCATCGTCAGCGCCGTCACCACGCCGAACGCGCCCAGCCCCACGCGGGCGGCGTAGAACAGCTCCGGTTCCCGTTCGGCCGAGCACTCCACCACGGAGCCGTCGGCGAGCACCATCTCCATCGCCACTACCTGGCTTGCCAGGCCGCCCGCGTCCCGGCCGGTGCCGTGGGTTCCGGTCTGCACCGCCCCGGAGACGGTCTGCACCGCGATGTCACCCATGTTGGCCAGCGCCACACCGTGGGCAGCCAGGGCGTCATTGAAGTCACACAGCGGCAGACCGGCCTCGACCGTGGCCGTGCCCGCCTCAGGTTCGACCGAGCGCACGCCGCTCAGCGAGGTGGGGGAGAGGAGCAGGCCGTCGGTGACGGCCACGTCGGTGAAGGAGTGGCCCGAGCCGACCATGCGTACGCGCAGGTCCTCGGCGGCCGCGGAGGAGACGGCTGAGACGACCTCCGCGGTGCTGTTGGGGGTCGCCGTGCGGCGGGGATTGGCCTGGTGGGTGCCGGCCCAGGTGTGCCACAACACATCAGTCATGCGGTGACATTACCGACCAGTCACTTGTGGGACCAGGCCGGGGAGTGGTCCTGGTCACCGAAGGTACGAAAGTCCCACAACATGGGCCGGGGGTGGATCCATGAAGTCTCAGGGAACTGGTTTCATGAGTTCATGAGGCCTTACGACGCGTTTTTGCTGATCTCCTTCGGTGGCCCGGAGGGCGAGGACGAGGTCATCCCGTTCCTGGAGAACGTCACCCGCGGGCGCAACATCCCCCGCGAGCGGTTGGCGGAGGTCGGTGAGCACTACTTCCTCTTCGGTGGAGTGAGCCCGATCAACCAGCAGTGCCGGGACCTGCTCGCCGCCGTCACCGCCGACTTCGACGCCAACGGCGTCAACCTGCCGATCTACTGGGGCAACCGGTTCTGGGAACCGATGCTCACCGACACCCTCGCGAAGATGAAGGAGGACGGGGCCCGCCGTGTGCTGGCACTGCCCACCTCCGCCTACTGCAACTGGTCCAGCCGGACCGCTTACCACGAGGACATCGAGCGAGCCCTCGCGGACCTCGGTGACGATGCCCCCGAGGTGGAGCTGATCCGGCCCTTCTACGACCACCCCGGGTTCATCGACCCCCTGGTGGAGTACACCCAGGGCGCTCTGGACAAGCTCCCCGAGGACCAGCGTGCGGGTGTGCGCCTGCTGTTCTCCGCCCACTCCATCCCCACCGCCATGGCCGAGGCCAGCGGCGACCCGGGCCACGGCTTCGGCCCCGAGGGCGCCTACGGGGCGCAGCTCGCCGAGGTGGCCCGCCTGGTGGTCGAGCGCCTCGACCGGGAGTACGCGTACGAGCTCGTCTACCAGAGCCGCAGCGGCCCGCCCAGCCAGCCCTGGCTGGAACCCGACGTCAACGACCGCATGGAGGAGCTGGCCGACGAGGGCGTGCCCGCCGTGGTGGTCATCCCGTACGGGTTCGTCTCCGACCACATGGAGGTCAAGTTCGACCTCGACGTCGAGGCCCGCGACAGCGCCGCGAAGCTCGGCCTCGGCTACGAGCGCGCGCTCAGCCCCGGCACCCACCCGGCGTTCGTGTCCATGGTGACGGAGCTGGTGCACGAGTACACCGGAAAGGCCGAGGAGCGGCGGCTCACATCCCTGCCGCGCTGCGCCGGGGGCGGCGGTCAGTGCTGTCAGCAGCGCTGAGCCATCGAGGTGCGTGTGACCGGGGCGGGCGGGATGGTGCGGCCCGCCCGGCCGCGTGGGTTCCTGCCGTTCGGCTTCGCACAGCCGTGTGTGGAAAGCTTGGTCAACGCTGTTGACGCCTGCCTGACGTGGGCGGAAACAAGGTGATCACGGTCACCGTGCCCGATAGGGTCGGTTCTGACCACAAGTCGACGGTTGAGGAGATTCTGTCTTGGTGCGTTCCTGGTATGAACTGCCGGAGTACGTCCGACTGCGCCGCGTGAACGGTTTGCGCCTGTCCCCGGACGGCACCCGTCTCGTCGCACCCGTGAGCGACATCGCCCCGGACGCCAAGTCCTTCCGCAGCGCCCTTTGGGAGATCGACACCGCCCCCGAATCCGAAGGCGGTCGCTCCCCCCGGCGCCTGACCCGCTCCACCAAAGGCGAGGCCGGCGCCGAGTTCCTCCCCGACGGTTCGGTGCTCTTCAGCACAGGCCGCCCCGACCCCGAGGCCAAAGCCGAGGACAAGCCCAAAGCCGCACTCTGGCTCCTGCCCGCGGACGGCGGCGAGGCCCGCCAGGTCGCCTCCAGGCCCGGCGGTATCGGCGCCTTCACGGTCGCCCGCGACTCCGGCCTGGTCGTCTTCTCCGCGTCGGTCCTGCCCGGCTCCGAGGACGACGAGGCCGACACCGAGGCCCGCAAGGCCCGCGAGGAGGCAGGAGTCACCGCGATCCTCCACGAGTCCCTGCCCGTCCGCTCCTGGGACCGCGACATCGGCCCGGACCACCCCCGGTACTTCACGGCCACCCCGCCCGAGAGCGACGACGCCCGCCTCGGCGACCCCAAGGACCTCACCCCCGACGCGGGCATGGCCCTTCTCGGATCCTCCCCGGCACTGACCCCCGACGGCTCCACCCTGCTCACGGGATGGGCGGTGCCCTCCTCCGGCGGGGCCCGCCGGGACGAGGTCGTCGCCGTCGACGTGGGCACCGGAAAACGCCGTACCGTCGCGGGCGGCCCCGACTCCGCGTTCGAGTTCGGCAGCCCTCTGGTCTCCCCGGACGGCGCCAAGGTCCTGACCTGCGCCAGCGACGACGGAAGCTACGACGGCGAGCCCCGCAACACCACGCTGTGGATCACCGACCTCGCCACCGGTGAGGGCCGCGACCTGATTCCCGAGCACGAACTCTGGCCGCGCGGCTTCGCCTGGTCGGCGGACTCCAACACGGTCTTCCTCATCGCCGACGAGAACGGCCGCCGACCGGTCTTCCGCGTGGATGCGGCCACCGGTTCGCTCACCCGGATCACCGGGGACCACGGCGCCTACAGTGAGCTGAACCCGTCCCCCGACGGCCGCTTCGTCTACGCGCTGCGCGACGCCTGGGACGCCCCGCCAACCCCGGTGCGCCTGGACGCCGACGCCACCGACGGCCAGCCCACCTACTTGCGCACGCCCGGATCCGAGCTGACCATGCCGGGCAGCCTCACCGAGATCGAGACCACCGCCGACGACGGCACCCGGATCCGGTCGTGGCTGGTGCTGCCTGAGGAGGCCTCCGCCGAGTCTCCCGCCCCGCTCATGCTCTGGGTGCACGGCGGCCCCTACCTGAGTTTCAACGGCTGGTCCTGGCGCTGGAACCCGTGGCTACTGGCCGCCCGCGGCTACGCCGTCCTGCTTCCGGACCCCGCGCTGTCCACCGGATACGGCCAGGACATGCTCCGCCGGGCCTGGGGCCAGTGGGGTCCTCGCACCCACGCCGACGTCATGGCGATCACCGACGCCGCCGAGGCCCGTGAGGACATCGACGCCGAGCACACCGCCATGATGGGCGGCTCCTTCGGCGGCTACATGGCCAACTGGATCGCCGGGCACACCGACCGGTTCAAGGCGATCGTCTCGCACGCCTCCCTGTGGCAGCTGGACGGGTTCAGCGGCACCACCGACTACCCGCCGGTGTGGGAGAGCGAGTTCGGTACCCCGCTGGCCCAGCCGGAGCGCTACGAACTCAACTCTCCGCACCTGCACGCGGACAAGATCCGCACCCCCATGCTCGTCATCCACGGCGACAAGGACTACCGGGTGCCGATCGGCGAGGGCCTGCGGCTGTGGCGGGACCTCCTCCTCCACGAAGTCGAGGCCAAGTTCCTGTACTTCCCGGACGAGAACCACTGGATCCTGACGCCCGGCAACGCGCAGGTCTGGTACGAGACCATCTTCGCCTTCCTCGATCACCACGTCCACGGCAAGGAGTGGACCAAGCCCGAGCTGCTCTGAACCTCCACCTCCAAACCCCCGAGAGAACCCCCGGCCTCCGTGCCGGGGGTCTTCCGCTGACAGCAGGGACTGGGAGCAGGGGGTTGGATGGAGGGCCCGGCGCATAGGGTTCGGTGGCGGAAGCGTCCGGGCACGAGCGCCCGGACGGCCACGAGCAGGAGGGCACCAGTGACCACCATCCAGTCCCCACCCGATCCCGAGAAGCTGCGGGACCTCGCCGTCGCCGTGGCGGCGGAGGCCGGCGAGCTCGCGGCGAAGGGGCAGGAGGGCATCACCGTCCTGGACACCAAGTCCAGTCCCACGGACGTCGTCACCGAGATGGACCGCGCCACCGAGGACCTGATCCGGGAACGGCTGCTCGCGGCCCGTCCCGGGGACGCCGTCCTCGGGGAGGAGGGCGGCGGCGTCGAGGGCACCAGTGGAGTGCGCTGGGTGGTGGACCCCATCGACGGAACCGTCAACTACCTGTACGGAAGCCCCGACTGGGGCGTGGCCATCGGCGCGGAGATCGACGGAGCCGTCGTCGCGGCCGCGGTCTCCCTGCCGTCGCACGGCCAGATGTTCGAGGCAGTGCTGGGCGGCGGGTCCCGGTGTGACGGCCGGACCCTTCGCGCACCCGACCGGGTGCCGCTCGACCAGGCCTTGGTCGCGACGGGGTTCGGCTACTTCGCCGAACGCCGGGCACATCAGGCCAAGGTCCTGACCGGGGTCGTCCCGTACATCCGGGACATCCGCAGGGGCGGATCGGCGGCGGTCGACATCACCGGCATGGCAACGGGGCGCTACAACGCCTACTACGAGCGGGGGCTCCACCTCTGGGACTGGGCAGCCCCGGGGCTGGTCGCCAGCGAGGCGGGTGTGCGCGTGGGCGGGCTCCACGGGGGCCCGCCCAATAACGATCTGGTGATCGCGGCCCGTCCCGGACTCTACGAGGACCTCGACGCGCTCCTGGCGCCGCTGGGCGCCGACTCCGACGGCTGAGGCGCTAGGGCCGTCCAGAAGGGGCGCCCGGGCAGCGAAAACCCCGGACACCTCTGGTGTCCGGGGCACGAAAGAGGCGGGGTCGGACTCCCGGGGGCTGCCCGCCCCGCTTCGACGTTTGTCGTCCCAGATCCCCCTCGGGGGTCAGGGGCCGTATCGGCCGCTCCGGTTAGGAGTGGGCGTCGACGCCGTTGCGAGCCGCGATGCGGTACAGATCCTCGAGTTCAGACGCGTGGGTGTCCGCGAGGAAGTCGTCCCCGGCGGCCTGCGCCGACTCGAGCGACCGATAGGTCTCGTTGATACGGACCTTGATCGCCGCCATGAACTCGCCCATTGCACCTCTTCCCAGGGGTAGACACCGGGGCATGACAGTGCACCGGTGTACATCTGAATTTGCGCACGCCTGTGCGTCCGCACGAATCGAAGCCGTCACGACCCTGTGACATGCGTGCCCGTCGCGGTCCGGGCAGGGCCCCGGTGTCCACGCGCGCACCTCACTACCTCTACCGCACTGTGATCCACGCCAAACCTAAGCCCCCCCGTACGAGTTTTTCCGTGACGGTTTCGGGGAGACGGGTCGCTTCCACAAGGAGAAAAAGGCCGTGTCAGCGGTGATGTGGGCGCCTGTCGCCGGGGTGGCGGCGCGCCTGGCCGACACGTCGGGCAAGCCCCGGGAAAGAGTGTTGTAGGACACATGTGGCGATCGGGCCCTGATGCTTACTCGTTTCTTATTCTTGATGTGTCAGATTTGAGATGTGCGGGGTTGAGCCGCCGCCGACGGTTGGGGGATTCGTCGGCGGCGGCCACCCCGTGCGCAGGGGAGTTGCAGCTCCCGGTCCAGCGCCCGCCGCACGGCGGGGTTGAGGAGTAGCGTGGACCCTCCCGGGGTTCGCGTCGGGTTTACCGCCTCCTTACCTCGTCTGTGAGAGAACGGATGACGCGGCCGGGACCAAGAACGCCGCTGCCGGTGTGTTGGGGGATGCGCCGGCAGCGGCCCCCTTTTTTTGTTTCCAGGTACCGACGCTCTAGAAGGACAATCCGTTGCGCGTACTCGTGGTCGAAGACGAACGGGTCCTGGCCGACACCGTGGCGGTTGGGCTGCGCCGGGAGTCCATGGCGGTGGACACCGTCTACGACGGGGACACCGCTCTGGAGTACACCGCGGTCAACGATTACGACGTGGTCGTGCTCGACCGGGACCTGCCGGGCACCCACGGTGACGATGTCGCCCGCACCCTGGTCAACGACAGCTACACCGGCCGAATCCTGATGCTCACCGCCTCCGACGGCGTCGAGGACAAGGTCGAGGGCCTCACCATCGGGGCCGACGACTACCTCGCCAAGCCCTTCGCGTTCCCCGAACTCATCGCCAGGGTCCACGCTCTGGGCCGCCGCTCGGCACCTCCGCTGCCGCCGGTGCTCGAGCGCCACGGCATCACCCTCGACCCGGCCAACCACCAGGTCCGGCGCGAGGGCCGGGAGATCTCGCTCACCCCCAAGGAGTTCGCCGTGCTGCAGGTGCTCATGCGCGCCCAGGGCACCGTGGTCAGTGCGGAGGGCCTCCTGGAGAAGGCTTGGGACGAGAACGCCGACCCCTTCACCAACGTCGTCCGGGTCACCGTCATGACTCTGCGCAAGAAACTCGGTGACCCTCCGGTCGTCCAGACCGTTCCGGGGGCGGGGTACCGCCTGTGAGACCGGCGGAGCGCCCAGAACCAGGACAGGTCGAACCCACGCGGCCGGGGGACACCGGCACCTGGCGCAGCCTGAACTCCGTCTCGCCGGCGGGGGAACGGGCCGGGCACTCCGCCGCCCGCGCCACCGTCCACCGCTTCACCGACAACCTCAGCCTGCGCGCCCGCCTCACCCTGATCTACGGGATGCTCTTCTTCGCGGCGGGCTCCCTGCTGGTCCTGGTCAACTACCTGGTCGTCGCCGTCCTGCTCAACGCGCTCATGACCGAGGAGAGTCCGGCGGAGCTGATCGAGAACAGCCACCACATCGAGCAGGTCCTCACGCACGTCACCCGGTTCTCCCTGCTCGCGCTGTTCCTCGTGGGGTTGCTCGCCGTCGGCCTGGGGTACGCGGTGGCGGGCCGCGCGCTCTCGCCCCTGCACAAGATCACCCGCATCGCCCGAAGGCTCTCCGAGCGCTCCCTGCACGAGCGCATCGCCCTCTCCGGGCCCGACGACGAGATCCGCGAACTCGCCGACACCTTCGACGGCATGCTGGAGCGCCTCGACCGGGCCTTCGACGGGCAGCGCCGCTTCGTCGCCAACGCCTCGCACGAGCTGCGCACCCCTCTGGCGATCAACCGCACCCTCCTGGAGGTGGCCCTGAGCGCCCCTGACGTCTCAGCGGACCTCAAGAGCGTGGGAAACACCCTCCTGGAGACCAACGCCCGCCACGAGCGCCTCATCGACGGTCTGCTCTTCCTGGCCAAGAGCGACCGCGAACTCGAGGTCAACGCCAAGGTCGACTTGGGCGAGGTCGCCGGAACGGTGCTCAGTCAGCTGTCAGCGGACATCGAGCAGTCCGACCTGACCCTCCGCCAGGACCTGCGCCCGGCCTCGGTCAAGGGTGACCCTGTCCTGTTGGAGCGCTTGGTCGCCAACCTCGTCGAGAACGCCCTCAAGTACAACGTCAAGGACGGCGAGATCACCGTGCGCAGCGGTATGTACGAGGGCATGCCGGCGGTCCAGGTGGAGAACTCCGGCAAGGTCATCCCGGCCTACGAGATCGAGGGGCTCTTCGAACCGTTCCGGCGCGCCTCGGGCGACCGGGTGGGCTCGGGGCGCAGCTCGGGTCTGGGCCTGTCCATCGTTCGTTCGGTGGTGCGCGCCCATGACGGCGTGGTGACCGCCTGGCCGCGTGCCGGCGGCGGTCTGGTCATCACGGTGTGCCTGCCGGTGCCCCCAGGACAGCCCGGTGACAGCACCGATCGCCGCTAACGGAGGGGGCCGAGCTGCGCAAGGTGGCGCTTCGTGGTATCTATACGTGTCCGAAGACACGCCTACCCCTGTCACGAGCGCCGACTCGGGGTGGGTATGCTTCCCCGGGCGTGGACACGGAGGGAATCCCTCCTGACGTGGGCATGTCCGGGTTTTCGCCCGTACTCGGGGGAGTGCTCCAGGCTTGTCCGGCATGTGGGAGCAACGTGTTTTCAGGTCTACGAGACACCTGACGTTGGGTAGTACAGAGAGAACGATCGCCGAGGGGCCGACAACGTTGGCCGCCTCCGGTCACAATCTCGTGAATGTACTGCTGACCTGTGGACAGTGACCCGGGAGGGGGCACAGTCCAGCGACATCGGGAAAACTCATCGGCCGAATCGGGCACAACGAAGGTCTCTCAAGCGTTACACCCGCGCGACGAGGCACTAAACGAGGGGGATGGAGTTAGCAGAGATGGCCACCGACTACGACAGCCCGCGCAAGACTGACGAGGACATCAACGAGGACAGCCTCCAGGAGCTGCAGGCGCGGCGCGTGGACAAGGGCACCGGCACCATTGACGTCGACCCCGACGAGGTGGCCGAGGGCATGGAACTGCCCGGTGCCGACCTGTCCGGCGAGGAGCTCGCGGTGCGCGTGCTTCCCCGACAGGCTGACGAGTTCACCTGCTCGAGCTGCTTCCTGGTGCACCACCGCAGTCAGCTCGCCCAGCAGCGCGCCGGTCAGCTGGTCTGCAAGGAGTGCGTCTGAGACTGGCGGCAGGCGGGTCCGTGCGCCGCTCTCCGCAGTCTGTGAGGACGGTGAGGGGTGCCGGACAGGTCATGTTCGACCGTCGGTGACGACCGATGGGAACCAGAGCCGCGATCCGATGCGTCCCCTTCGGGGGCGCATCGCGCGTCTTTTCCCCACCACCGCCGCGACCTTGAGCACCCCCGACGCCGCCGACCCCGTGACTTCGGGGCCCGCGCGGCGGCGCGCACGGGGTCGTCAGACCGACCGTGAGAACCGTGGGGCGCGACGGCGGACGGCCGACCACACGCGAGCCTGACCCCTCGTGTGGTGAGCCGTCCACCGTCGCCGCGGTGCGCCCCGGCGGAGCGTCCGCTCAGACCTCCAGGTCGCGCTCACCGGAGCCGACCATCTGCTTGCGGGCGGCACGCACGGCCAGCACACGGGCCACCTCGACACCCACACCGGCCACTACGGCCCAGCTGAGGGCGCGCCCCAAACTGACGTCGGGGGATTCCAGGTCCGTCGGCGGCTCCTCACCGGTCGCACGCGTCCACGCGAAGGTCAGTGCCTTGCGAGTGACGAACTCCGCCGCGAATCCCGCTGCGAGGCCGATCACGGCCGGGGCGAGTTCACCGTCCTTCTTAGCCATGTGAATCGTTCACCGTTCCCTTGTGCGTACGATGGTGCGCGAGGGCGCGCACCGTCTGCATGGGAATCCTTTCACGGTGGCCGGACCTTCGCAGCGGTGGCCGCGGCGGGATTGACGCGGGTTTCCCCTGACGGGGTGGAAAAGCGGGAGCGACCAGGGTCGTGGGAGCACTAGCATTGGCCCATGACCAACCGCTCTCATTCCTTCCGCATGCCCGACAAGCCTTCGCTGGACGGTATCGAGGCGAAGTGGGTCGACGTATGGGATGAGTCCGGCGTCTACCACTTCGACCGCACCCGCAGCCGCGAAGACGTCTTCTCGATCGACACCCCGCCGCCCACGGTGTCGGGTTCTCTGCACATCGGCCACGTGTTCTCCTACACGCACACCGACACCGTCGCGCGTTTCCAGCGGATGAACGGCAAGGCCGTCTTCTACCCCATGGGCTGGGACGACAACGGCCTGCCCACGGAGCGCCGCGTCCAGAACTACTACGGTGTCCGCTGCGACCCCGCGGTCCCCTACGACCCGGACTTCCAGCCGCCGGAGAAGCCGAACCCCAAGCGCCAGGTCCCCGTGTCCCGGCGCAACTTCATCGAGCTGTGCGACATCCTCACGGTCGAGGACGAGAAGGTCTTCGAGGCCACCTGGCGCCGTCTGGGGCTGAGCGTCGACTGGCGGCACACCTACGCCACCATCGACGACAACTCCCGCGCCGCCGCCCAGCGCGCGTTCCTGCGCAACCTGGCGCGCGGCGAGGCCTACATGTCGGAGGCGCCCACCCTGTGGGACGTCACCTTCCGCACCGCCGTCGCCCAGGCCGAGCTGGAGGACCGGGAGCGCCCCAGCGCCTACCACAAGGTCGCCTTCCACAAGCAGGACGGTGCTTCGGTCCACATCGAGACCACCCGTCCCGAGCTGCTGGCCGCTTGCGTCGCCCTGGTCGCCCACCCCGACGACGAGCGCTACCAGGACTTGTTCGGCACCACCGTGACCACCCCGGTCTTCGGCGTCGAGGTCCCGGTCCACCCGCACCGCCTCGCCGATCCCGAGAAGGGGTCCGGCATCGCGATGATCTGTACGTTCGGCGACACCAACGACGTCACCTGGTGGCGCGAGCTGCAGCTGGAGACCCGTCCGATCATCGGCTGGGACGGCCGCGTCATCGCCGAACCGCCCAAGGGCCTCGACTCCGAGGCCGCCCGCGAGGCCTACGCCACGCTGGCCGGGGCCACCGCCCACACCGCCCGCGAGCGCACCGTCGAGCTCCTCAAGGAGAGCGGCGACCTGGTCGGCGATCCCACGCCCATCACCCATCCGGTGAAGTTCTACGAGAAGGGTGACAAGCCCCTCGAGATCGTCACCACCCGCCAGTGGTACATCCGCAACGGCGGCCGGGACGAGGACATCCGCGACCAGCTCATCGAACGCGGCCGTGAGCTCACCTGGCACCCCGAGCACATGCGCCAGCGGTACGAGAACTGGGTCGGGGGCCTCAACGGCGACTGGCTGATCAGCCGCCAGCGCTTCTTCGGCGTCCCGTTCCCCGTCTGGTATCCGCTGGACGCCGAAGGGAACCCGAACTACGACGAGCCGCTGCTGCCCGCCGAGGACCAGCTGCCCGTCGACCCCAGTTCGCAGGCGCCCGCCGGGTACACCGAGGAGCAGCGCGGCCAGGCCGGCGGCTTCGCGGGCGACCCGGACGTCATGGATACGTGGGCGACCTCCTCGCTGTCCCCGCAGATCGCGTCCGGGTGGGAACGCGACCAGGACCTGTTCGAGCGGGTCTTCCCCATGGACTTCCGTCCGCAGGGCCAGGACATCATCCGCACCTGGCTGTTCTCCACCGTGGTCCGCGCCCACTTCGAGAACAACAGCCTGCCGTGGAGCACCACCGGAATCTCCGGCTGGATCCTGGACCCGGACCGCAAGAAGATGTCCAAGTCCAAGGGCAACGTCGTCACCCCGGTGGCGCTGCTGGAGAAGTACAGCTCCGACGCGGTCCGGTACTGGGCGGCCAGCGGCCGTCTGGGCACGGACACCGCCATGGACGAGGGCCAGATGAAGATCGGCCGGCGGCTGTCGATCAAGATCCTCAACGCCAGCAAGTTCGTCATGTCCGTCGCCGGTGAGAACGCCACCAGCGACGTTGCGCGGGTCACCGAACCCCTGGACCGGGCGATGCTGGCCGCGTTGGCCGACGTGGTCGAGGACGCCACCGCCGCGTTCGTCGCCTACGACCACACCCGGGCCATGGAGCGCACCGAGCGCTTCTTCTGGGACTTCTGTGACGATTACCTGGAGCTGGTCAAGACCCGCGCCTACGACACAGAGTCCGCCGAGGGGGCCTCGGCCCGTGCGGCGCTGCTCATCGCCCTGGGTGCACTGCACAAGCTGTTCGCTCCGTTCGTCCCCTTCGTCACGGAAGAGGTCTGGAGCTGGTGGCAGGACGGTTCGGTGCACGCCCAGGCCTGGCCCGACAGCGCCGAGTACCGTGCCGCCGCCTCCGACGGTGACCCGGTCGTCCTGGCCGCCACCGCCGAGGTCCTACGAGCGGTCCGCAAGGCCAAGTCCGAGGCCAAGCTGTCCATGCGTGCCGAGGTCGAGCACGTCAAGGTGTCCGGCAAGCAGGCCGGGGCCGCTCGTACGGCCTCCGGGGACATCGCCGCCGCCGGCCGCGCCGCCGGGATCGACTTCGAGGCCACCGACGACGGCGAGCTCACCGTCGAGGTGACGCTGCCGGAGCCGACCGAGTCCGCCGAGTAACACGGCCGGAAGGCACCGCCGAGTAGTACCGACGTCCACGGGGCGGGTCCGGGTTCGCCCGGGCCCGCCCCGTCGCCGTCAAGGGTGTGCTCCAACCGACCGCGGGGCCCGCTACGGCCCCACGGGCACGCTGCGCACCAAGGCAGCGCTCCGGGACCGATAGGCTCGGCGAATGTGAGTACCTCATCCCTGGAAGGCGGACGGATCCCGGTCACGGTCCGTCGCCTCGATCCCGGCCTCCCCGTGCCCGAGTACGCGCACCCGGGTGATGCGGGGGCGGACCTGTACACCGCCACCGACGTCGTCCTCGCTCCCGGTGAGCGCGCCACCGTCCCCACCGGCTTGGCCATCGCCCTGCCCGAGGGGTACGCGGCCTTCGTGCACCCCCGCTCCGGACTGGCGGCCCGGCACGGGGTCACCGTGGTCAACGCCCCGGGCACGGTCGACGCCGGATACCGGGGCGAGATCAGGGTGACCTTGCTCAACACCGACACCGACGCCCCGGTCAAGCTCGCGCGGGGCGACAGGATCGCGCAGATGGTGATCCAGCGTGTGGAGCGGGCGGAGTTCGTCGAGGCGGACTCGCTGCCCGAAACGCCGCGTGGTGAGGGTGGTTTCGGTTCGACCGGGGGCCACACCGCGTAGCGGTGGCCATCCCCCAACCCCCCGGTGTGATCCCGGGACCTACGGAAGAAGCGGAGAGGTGAAGGCGTGTTTGGACGCCGCCGCAAGAAGCGGGACAAAGAGACCGAGAGAGCCGCGGAGACGGAGGCCCAGCCGACGCGGCAGGGTGCCGCGGGCGCGGTCTCGTTCGGCAATGAGATCGAGCCTGAGCGTGCCCCTGCACAGCCCGCCAAGGACGCGGACCAGTACCGGCTGACCGGACCGTGGGACTCCGGTGAGGACGCCCCTGAGGCCGAACGGATGGATCTGGGCAGCATGCTCCTGCCGATGCAGCAGGGCACCGAGATCCAGGTGAACGTGGCCCAGGACAAGCAGAACAAGCAGAAGATCATCGGGGTCACCTTGGTGCGCGGCAAGACCGCGTTGCAGGTGCAGCCCTTCGCCGCGCCCAAGTCCTCCGGGCTCTGGGACGAGATGCGTGACGAACTGCGCGAGCAGGTCACCTCCCAGGGCGGCAAGGTCGAGGACCACGAAGGCACCTTCGGCCCCGAACTCCAGGCGCTCATCCCGATCAAGGGCAAGAAGACGGAGGACGGCAAGCAGCTGGGGCAGCGCGTGCGCTTCATCGGCGTCGACGGTCCCCGCTGGGTGCTGCGCGGTGTGATCCGCGGCGAGGGTGCATCCAAGCCGGAGATGATGGCCGAGGTGGAGCAGCTCTTCGCCAACATCGTGGTGGTGCGCGGCGACGAGCCGGCGCCGCCCAGCGAGCTGCTGCAGATCACGGTACCCAAGAAGATCCAGGAGCAGATGGACGAGGCCGCCAAGCAGCGCAAGGCGCAGCAGGCCGCCCAGAGCGGCAACGCGGGCAGCTCGCCCAATGGTTCTTCGGAAGGCCCTGCCAGCAGCTCCTGAGGCAACTCGGCCTGTGGACAACCGTGTCCTGGGGGCGCGGTTCCGTACTGTGTGTTCTATGGAACAGACAACGCAGAACAGCGCCCCCCGGCCGCTCCCCGAGGACTGGAACCGGGCCCTGGCGGTGGTGGCCCACCCCGACGACTTGGAGTTCGGCACCTCTTCGGCGCTCAACCGGTGGACCGGCCAGGGCAAGGACGTGGTCGAACTCCTGGTGACCAAGGGCGAGGCCGGGATCGACTCGCTCGACCCCGGAGCCTCCGGTCCTCTGCGGATGGCCGAACAACACGCCTCGGCTGCCGCCGTCGGTGCTGCCACGGTCGAGTTCCTGGACTTCCCCGACGGGACCCTGGAGTACGGGCTGCCCCTGCGCCGCGCCCTGGCCGGTGCGATCAGGAAGCACAGACCCGACATCATCGTCTCCATCAACTTTCGCGACCACTTCGCCGGGGTGGCCGGGTTCAACCACGCCGACCACCGGGTGCTGGGCCCCGCATTGTTGGACGCGGTCCGGGACGCCGCCAACCGCTGGGTGTTCACCGAGCAGCTGGTGGAGGGCCAGGAACCGTGGTCGGGCGTGCGCTTCGTGGCCTTCGGTGCTGCTCCGGACCCCACCCACTACGTGGAGCTGAGCGAGGAGGACCTGGCGGCGGGTATCGCCTCCCTGGACGCGCACGAGGTGTACCTGGCCAACCTGGACGGCTTCGACCAGAGGAGCTTCCTGCGGGAGGGTGCGGAAAGCTCCGGCGCGGAGGCGGGGGTGCCGCTGGCCACGTCCTTCGAGGTCTTCGATACGTGAACGACGGGCTGCCCGGTGGACCCGATGGAAAGGCCGCATGACGCAAGGCCGTAGGACTCAGAGAAAGAGTTGGCTCCGGTACCTGCTGTGGATGGTCTCGGGTGTCCTCGTGGTGCTGGTCATCGCTGCGGTGGCCTTCGTGGTCTGGGGGCTCAGCGCCTACCGTGCCGAACCGGATCCACTGGCGCGGGCCGCCGCCGACCCAGCCATCAATGTGGAGCGGGGGGAGGACGCCGTGGTGATCACTCCCGCGGAGGAGCCGTCGGGGACCGGGGTGGTCTTCTACCCGGGGGCACGGGTGGAAGCCGACGCCTACGTGGCCAGCTGGGCGCCGGTGGTGGCCGCCACCGGGGTCACGGTGGTCCTGCCTGACCTTCGGCTCAACCTCGCGGTGCTCGACGTCGACCGTGCCGACAGTGCGGTGGAGGAGGCCCCGGAGGTCTCCGAGTGGTACTTGGGCGGGCACTCCATGGGCGGGGCCATGTCCGCGCTCCACCTGGGTGATGACGACACCGAGGACCGGTGGAAGGGGCTCATCCTCTGGGCGTCCTACGCCACGGAGGACGCGGGGCTGGCCGACCGGGACGACCTGAGGGTGCTGTCGGTCTCCGGTGACCTGGACCCGCTGGTCGCGCCGGACGACGTCGACGTGTGGCGGGTGAACCTTCCGGCCGACGCCACGATGGTGGCGGTCGAGGGCATGAACCACGCCCAGTTCGGGGCCTACGGCGAGCAGCCAAGCGACAACGAGCCGGAACTGACCGACGAACAGGCCCTGGAGGCCGTGGCCGAGGCCACCAGCGCCTTTCTGGCTCCCGACTGAGGAAGTGTGCCGGGGAAGGGCACCCGGCTGCATGCCCTAGGCGGGTCCGGGGTCCTCGGGGTCGAGGACCCGCCCCATGAACAGGACGGCCTCGTGGCGGCGCAGCACGAACACGAACGGCCGGTCCACCGCGAAGTCCTTCGCCTTGGGCGGGAAGGCGGCCGACATGACCATCACGGCCGCGGTGGCAGCGGCCCCCTCGGCGCCTTTCTCGTCCACGGTCAGTACGGCCTGGTGGACGATGGCGTCCACCTTGAGCGGCTCGGAGCTGATCCCGGCGAAGTCGGCCTGGTCGGTGGCCAGGTCGCGCACGCGCGCCGGTGAGTCCGCCATCGGTTCGAGCAGCTCCGCCTTGGCGCTCACCGCGAACCGGGGCAGGGCGAGGTTCACCTGCTCGTCGCGGCGGTTCTTGTAGAGCCCGGACAGCGCCTCGTGATCCAGGTGCGGCAGGGCGGAGCGTTCGGCGCGAGAGCCTTGCCGCATGATGACGTCCAGGGTGAGACCGTGGTCGCCCGCCAAGCTCACCATTCGCCAGCCGGAGTGCTCGGAGCAGGTCATCCGGCCGGTGCGGTGCATGGTGGGGACCCGGTGGGTTCCGGACGGGGCGTGGAAGGGGCGGTCCCTGGTCTGTGCGGCCTCGAACGGATCACGCCACGCCAGCTTCACCCAGAGCGCGTTGACCAGCAGCATCCGCACGTCCGGGTGGACGGTCCCGGGGGAGAGGAGTTCGGGGACCAGAGCGCGGGTGACCTGGGAGACCCGGTCGTTGACCTTCCTCCGCACGCCTTCGGCGTCCCCTCGGAAGTCGACCTGGTCCACTTCGGCGTTGGCCTGGCCCCTGACCAGCTCCTCGAACTCCGCGCGCAGGGGCAGGTCCGCGGGAACGTACAGGCCGTTGAGGGTGCCCAGGTCGAGCCCGTTCTCGGCCTCCACCGCGCTGTTCAGGGCGGCGAGATGGCCGTCCAAGCCGCCGCGGACCGGTGCCACCAGGTCCGTCAGCTCCCGCCGGGTGCGGCCCCCGGCCCCGGCGGTCAGCAGCCCCAGGACGGTCCCGGCCGAGTAGGGCGACCACACGTGCGAGGCCCCGTCAGCCCGCAGTTCCCGGTCCAGGCCGAGCGCGAAACGGGTGTGCTCTTCCTCCGGTACGTCCCGTCGGGTGGTCTTCAACCGTGACTCCTCACGAAAGCGGGCGGGCCGCCAGCGTACGGAAGGCCCGGGCCCCGGCGCCAGCGCCCCGGTCGCCGTTCGCCCGTACCCGTCCAGCTGTGGGCCGGGGAAGGGCTCGGGGGTTCCGGGGCGAGCGGCTGGTTCCGGGAGTGAGAAGGCGCACGCACCATAGCGTGGTGAAGCAGGACAAGGCGGTACGCGCGGACCCCCGTAGGGCCCGCGGGCCGCCCGCTGCTTGTGACAGGTGGCATAGGCTGGGGCATCATGGCTGGCGGCCGCACGGCCGAACAGCGATATGCGGACGCGGGAGCGGGATGACTGAGCAGCGAGGGGCCTCCGACGAGGCGGCCCAGGCCGACGACCGGACGGGTGCCCCCGTTGTCACCGAGGGAACGGTCGAGGCACTGGTCCGGACCAAGCTCGCTGAGGCCCTGGGCGGCAAGCGCGGCATGATCGAGGCGGCCGTCCCGACCCTGGCCTTCACGGTCTCCTACGTCATCACCTCCGATCTGCGGATGTCGATCATGCTCGGCGTGGGCGCGGCCCTGCTGTTGGGCGTGATACGGCTCGTCCAGCGCAGTTCGGTGCAGTACGTCCTGACCAGCCTCTTCGGCATCGGTATCGCCGCGATCTTCGCGATGCGCAGCGGCAACGCCGAGGACGCCTTCCTGCCGGGCATCATCTACAACGCCGTATACGCGGTGGTACTGAGTATCTCCGTGCTGGTGCGCTGGCCGGCGATCGGCCTGATGATCGGCCCGTTCATCGGGCACCGGGAGGACTTCACGTCCTGGCGCAGCAACCCTGCCGTGGTCTCCCTGGCCTCCAAGCTGACCTGGCTGATGGTGGTGCCGTGCGTCATCCGGGTTCTCGTGCAATACCCGCTCTGGCTCGCCGAGACCAACGACTGGGCCAACACCTTCGCGCTGCTGGGCCTGTCCAAGGTCGCCATGGGCTGGCCGCTCCAGGTGGCCGCCTTCGCGGCGATGGTGTGGGTGCTGGCCCGCGGCCGCACCCCCCTGGGTGAGGAGCACACCCAGGCCGGGTCCGCCGTCCGCGCCGACAGCGGTGAACAGGCCGAGGAGCGCTAGCGGCGCCGCGCTGAGGCGCGCAAGCGGCACCGGTGGGCGCTGCGCGCCCGCGCATTCACGGCTGGCTTGGAGCGCCGCCCGTTACCCCGGTCCCCTCTATCTGCCGCTCAGACCCGTACTGCCAGCCGGTCAGGCCTGTTCCGCGGGGTCGGCCTCGTCCACCGGGCCCAACAGTTCCTCCAGGGGGCTCAGAGCGTCGGATTCGGCGAGGAACACCACGGTGTCGCCCACTGAGAGGGTCCGCTCGGGGTCGGGCGGGCGTACCCCGCCCGGGCCGAGTACGGCCACCAGGGCCACACCTTCGGGGAGCGCGGCGGTCAGGTCGTGTTCCCGTTCTCCGGCGAACGGGCTCGCCGCGTGCAGAACCGACTCCGCGATCTCCGCGCCCGGAAGCGGTGGGAGGGTGCCTTCCTCCGGCTGGTCCTCGTCTTCGGGAACCCCTTCGACCAGGTCCGCGATCAGGCGGGGCGGGGAGACCGCCAGGTCCACGCCCCAGGAGTCGTTGAACAGCCACTCGTTGTCCGGGTCGTTGATGCGGCCGATCACCCGGTCGACCCTGAACTCGGTCTTGGCCAGCAGGGACACGACGAGGTTCACCTTGTCGTCGCTGCTGGCGGCGATAACCACGTCGAAGTCGCCCAGCCTGGCGTCCTCCAACGTGGCCAGTTCACAGGCGTCGGCCAGGAGCCACTCGACCTGGGGTAGGTCGTCGACGCCGATCGCCCGGGTGTCCCGGTCGATCAGCAGGACGTCGTGACCGCTTCCCGCCAGTTCCGTGGCGATGGAGCGGCCCACGCTCCCGGCTCCCGCGATGGCGATCCGCATCTCACCCACGCCCCGTTCCGTCGTCGTGTGGCCCGGACAGCCGCTTGACCAGGTCGTCTATCTCCCGGCTGTGCGCCACCACGTGCAGTACGTCGCCCTCTGCCAGGGTCTCCTCTGAGCGGGCGAGCACGATACGGCCCTGTCTGACCACGTACACGACACGCAGTGCGGCGTGCTCCTCTTGGGCGGCCTCCTCCAAGGCGGAGACGGTCTCGCCTACCCAGCCGTCCGGCGGGGTGAGTTCGTTCATGGCCAGGGTGCCCGAGGCGTCCTGCCATTCGGGGGCCGCGGTGAGCTGCCCGTCACCGGGCACGACGCGGCGCAGGATGGCGTCCGCGGTCCAGCGCACGGTCGCGACGGTGGGGATGCCCAGGCGCTGGTAGACCTCGGCGCGGCGGGGGTCGTAGATCCGCGCCACCACGTTCTCCACCCCGAACGCCTCTCGGGCCACCCGGGCCGCGATGATGTTGGAGTTGTCGCCGTTGCTGACCGCTGCGAAGGCCGCCGCGCGGTCGATCCCCGCGTTGAGCAGGACCTCCCGGTCGTGGCCGACGCCGCGGACCGCGTGTTTGGCCACACTGGTGCGCAGCCGCCGGAACGCCTCGGGGTCCTGGTCGATCACCGCCACCGTGTGTCCCAAGTCCACCAGCGTGTGCGCCAGTGTGGAACCCACACGGCCGCACCCCATGATCACGATGTGCACCTCGTACGCACTCCCGTCGAGATAGCCGTCCGCCCGGGAGCACGGAGTCGCCTCGCGTGCCCCGTCAGTTACACCTTTGCACACATCGGTCGCACGTGCGCGTTCACCCCGGCCGACGGTGCTCGAACCAGCACGGGCGGTGTCCCAAGGCCGGTAGATTGGGGCCGGTTGGTGGCTGAGCAGGGTCACCCGGACACGACCCGACCACCTAAGGACACCGCCATGACCCGTGTGGGTACCGAGCTCGAACTGACCGTGGACGACGTCGCCCACGGAGGATGGTGCGTGGGGCGCCACGACGACCAGGTCGTCTTCGTCCGGCACGCGCTGCCCGGAGAGCGGGTGCGGGTCCGGATCACCGAGCGCACCACCCGTTTCCTGCGCGGTGAGGCCGTCGAGGTCCTCACCTCTTCCCCGGACCGGGTCGAGGCCCCCTGTAAGTTCGTAGGCCCCGGCATGTGCGGCGGCTGCGACTGGCAGCACGCCTCCCTGGAGTCCCAGCGCCGGATGAAGGGGCAGGTCGTCGCCGACCAGCTGAGCCGTATCGCGGGCCTCGACTGGGACGTACGGGTCGAGGAGCTTCCCGGCACCCCGGACGGCCTGGGCTGGCGCACGCGGGTGCGCTTCGCCGTGGACGAGGAGGGTCACGCCGGTCTGCACCGTCACCGTTCCCACGACATCGAGCCGATCGACGAGTGCCTGATCGCGCACCCGGGCGTCAGCGAGCTCGGCGTCACCGACGTCACCTGGGAGGGCGTCAAGGACGTCGAGGCCGTCGCCTCCACCACTCGCGCTGACCGCGCCATCGTGGTCACCCCCACGACCGCGAAGCTGGGCGCCCTGCCGGAGCTCAAGGCCTCAAGCGCGGTTCTGCGCCGGTTCAGGGGCGGCCGGGTACAGTCCGTGCGCGGCCGCAAGGGTGTGCGTGAGGACGTGGCCGGACGCGAGTACCGGGTCGGCGCGGGCGGATTCTGGCAGGTCCACCCGGCCGCGGGGGAGACCCTGAGCGCGGCGGTCCTGGAGGGGCTGGAGCCCAAGCCCGGCGAGACGGCCCTGGACCTGTACTGCGGTGCGGGACTGTTCACCGCCGCGCTCGGCGAGGCCGTGGGCGAGGAGGGGCGCGTGATGGGCGTGGAGAACGGCGAGCACGCGGTGCGCGACGCCCAGTACAACGTGAAGGACCTCCCTCAGGTGCGCGTCGAGCGCGCCGACGTGGTCAAGCAGATGCGCGAGTGGGCCGACGTGCGTGCCGACGTCGTGGCCCTGGACCCGCCGCGCGCGGGCGCCGGTGCCGAGGTCGTCCGCAAGGTGGCGGGCATGAAGCCCCGCAAGGTCGCCTACGTCTCCTGCGACCCCGCGACGCTCGCCCGCGACCTCGCCGAGTTCGACCGCTCCGGCTACCGGCTGGTGGGGTTGCGCGCCTTCGACGCCTTCCCCATGACCCATCACGTGGAGTGCCTGGCGACCCTGGAGCCGGTCAAGCTGGCCCGCCGCCACCGCGAGGACGAGGAGTCCTAAGGCGTCGGCCGGGACCGCTCCGAACGGAGCGGTCCCGGCCCCTCTATGGCCCGCGGTCACAGGTCCGAGCACTGCCCTGAGGCGGCGCCGGTGATGTCGTTGACCGCGCCGAAGTCAGCGGCGTCCCCGCTGTTCCCGGAACAGGAGACGGAGCCTCGGAGGCTGTTGCCCGCCAGCACAGGGCCGTAGCCCGCCGCGTCACCGGTCCAGCTCTCGGCCGGGACCTGGGTGTTGTCGTCCAGCGTCAGCGAACCGGAGAACTCCGACCCGAGGAGCGCCACCTCGGCAGTGGTGCCCGTGATCGACACGGCGCCGCGCACTTCGGTGTCGGCGAGCCGGACGGTGTCGGCCCCGGAAGCGGACAGCCCGCCCCGCAGGGTGCCGCCCTCGACCAGGAGCGCGGCGTCCTCGGCGACGGTGACCTGTCCCCGCACGTCCGCGTCGTCCAGGCAGACGACGCCCTCCTCGACGTTCAGCCCGCCGGTGACCGTTCCGGTGACCGTCTCCGTGCACTCCAGATCGGTACCCGGGACGACCGTCGCCTGGAAGGAGTCAGGGGCACCGATGTTGCCCGCGGCGTCGATCGCCCGGTGCTCCACGGTGTGCGTGCCCCAGCCCGGCTCGTGCTCGTCGACCTCGAACACGGCCTTGGACAGGCCGCCTTCGCCGAGGCTCCCGTAGACGAGGTCGTCCACGTTGATCCCGTCGGGGGTGAACCGGAACGGGGCTTCGGAGTCCTCGGGCCAGCCGTAGTAGTGGTGCCAGCCGGCGCCGTTGAGCCGGAACTCGCCGACGACGTGTCCGTCGCCGTCGTCCTCGGGGGTGAGGCGCATCGAGAACTCGTTGAGGTAGAGGTGGTGCTCGTCGTCCTCCGCGGTGGCAGCGTGCTCGGAGAGCTCGCGCGGTGCCTCCGGGGCGGTGGCGTCCACGTCCCAGGTGACGGTGGACGAGGCCCCGTCCGGCTCCTCGGGGTCGGTGACGGTAGCGGAAAGCACGTGGTCGCCTTCGTCCAGGTCGAGTGAGCCCAGGTCGAGGGTGCGTCCGTCGGTGGAGGTGGACACGGTCTCGTCGTCCAGAGACCAGGACACGTCGAGTACCCGGTCGGTGGGCCGGGCGGTCTCGGCGTAGACGACCTCGTCGGCGCCGACGGCGCGCTCGGTGTCGCGGTACCTGGTGAACTCCGCCTCGGCGGAGGCGGGCTCCAGGGGTTCCCCGACGGTCCACGTCCGGGTCTGGGTCATGGCCCCCGACTCGCGGATGGCCGGGTCGCGCACGAAGTCGGTGGGGTCCTGCGCCCGCACGCTCACCTCGGCGCCCTCCGCCAAATCCATGCCGGACAGCTCCAGGCTGCGCGAGCCGTCGGCTTCGGGCACTTCCTCGCCGTCGACCGTCCACGTGTAGTCCAGCTCGTGGTAGACGGGGTGGGGACCCTCGATCCATACGACGTCTTCGGGCCCCACCTCGCCCTCGGGGGTGGACGACACCGGCAGGGCCTCATCGTCGCGAAGGCCGGAGATGCGCTGCGTCATCACCTCGCGGCCGACCTGGTCGAAGTAGTACCCCAGGGTCTTGAGCATGGAGTGCTCGCTGGGGCGCCACACGCCTTCCGAGTAGTACAGGCCGCCCTCGTGGCCGTCGGGGTCCGCGGCGCCGATGGTGCCGCCGGACTCGCTCTCCTCACCCAGCCAGCGCCACCACTTGGCTTCCTCCTCGGTCATCTCCTCGGAGGTCATC
Source organism: Nocardiopsis oceani (assembly GCF_054777395.1). Classification (NCBI taxonomy): domain Bacteria; kingdom Bacillati; phylum Actinomycetota; class Actinomycetes; order Streptosporangiales; family Nocardiopsidaceae; genus Nocardiopsis; species Nocardiopsis oceani. Next base: position 17,380 of record NZ_BAAHAR010000034.1, on the reverse strand, counting down.
AGCGTGTGGTGCACCGATTCGGGCTCGCCGTCGGTGTAACGTCCCAGGCTGGTATCGCGCTCGTAGTACGGGTACTCGTCCTGGAGCTCGCCGAGGGAGTGCGCCAGCTCGTGCGGGCTGATCAGGGCCGAGAGCGCGTTTCCGGAGGAGGCGGTCGCGGTGTGCCCGCCGGCCCCGCCGTAAGTCTCGCTGTTGGCCAGGGCCAGGATCTGCCGGTTGTCCTCGGTGACCCCCGGGATCAGGTCGGCAACGTCGTTGGCGGCTTCTTCGTCCACGGTCAACAGGCGCTCGAGCGCCTCCTCGTCGCAGCCGTTGAAGAAGCCCATGCCGAGGGCCGTGTCGCGCTCCTCCCATCCATAGGCCGGGTCACAGTCGACACCGGACTCCGCGGACGGGGTCTCCACGGCGTAGACGTTGATGTAGTGGCGGTAGCTGCGGAACGGCTCGATGCTCCACTGCACGTTGAGGTGCTGGTCCAGCTGTTCCCGGTAGAGCGGCATCTCCTCTTCCGTGTAGCCGTCGCCGAGGAGGACGAGGTTGAAGCGTTCGGACGGGTCTCCGGTGACCTGGACCGGCACGATGTCGGCGTCGTCGAGCGCTGAGGCCTCGGCGGACCGGTCCGGGGCGACCAGCGTGGCCGCGGAGGTGAGCAGGGCGAGGGCGGACAGGGCCGCCGCGGTACTGCGCAAGGGGGTTCCTTCGGGGGTGGGGGAGTCGGGGTGCGTCGGGAAGCGTACTGATTCCGGTCCCGCCCGATCCAGAGGACCGGCCATAGTTGCTTCGATAACCCGTCGGGTCCGGGGCCGCCCCCGGGAATGCCCCGGACCCGGGGTTGTCCCTGCGGGGCCGGTCAGGTGCGGCGTCGCGGCGCCGGTGCCTTCAGGACTGCGAGTCCCAAGGCGAGGACGAGCAGGCCGCACCAGGAGACCAACGGCAGCCGTTCACCGACCAGGGCCACGCCGAGCATCGCCGCGACGGCGGGTTCCGCCAGGCTGAGGGTGGTGGCCGTCGACGCCGAGGTGTGCCGCAGCCCGAGCCCGAACAGCCAGTAGGCGAGGAACACGGTGAACAGGGCCAAGTGCAGGGCCACCACGGCACCGTTCGCCGTGGCCAGCCAGGCGGTGCCGGTGGCCAGTACCACGGGCAGCACGAGGACGCCGCCTCCGGCGAACATCGTGCCCATGACCGCCCCAGAGGTGTGGCCGCGCCGGATCAACCGCTCCGCGATGACCGCGTAGAGGGCGTAGGAGAACCCTGCGGCCAAGGCCAGGAACACGCCCAGGGCGTTCACGGCGGTGTCGGTGCCGGTGAGGTCGGGGCCCAGCACGAGTACGCCGCAGCCGGTCACCGCCGCGACGGTCGCCACCGCCCAGCGGACGGTGGGCCGGACGCGGTCGACACACCAGGCCAGCAGCCCGGAGAACACCGGCGCACTGCCCAGCGTGATCACGGTGCCGACGGCCACTCCCGCGTTGGCGACCGCCGGATAGAAGGACAGCGGGTACCCGGCCACGGCCAAGGCACCGAGGAGGAGCGTCCACCGGGTGCGCCGGTCGGAGCCGGTGACCAGGGCGAAGGAGCCCTTGCCGACGAGGAACAGCAGGAGCCCGCCGAGGACGAGCCCCGCGGAGCCGATGGCGGCGGGGTGCGCGCCGTCCGGCGCGAAGGAGCTGGCGGTGCCCGTGGTTCCCCACAGCACGGCGGCGCCGAGGATGGGGAGGGGGCCGCCGGCCAGGCGGGTCAGAGAGGGGGTCGGCGACGGCCGGTGCGCGGCCGTCGGAGAAGAGTGCTGTGGCACGTTCGTACTTCCGTCGTGGTGCGTGGGATCTGCTCCGAGGGCGGGCGCACGACGGGTACGGCCCGCTCACCGCAGTGGCGGGGCCGTGGGAAAACCGCGGGGTCAGCCGGTGCGCCCGATCAGGCGCTCAGCGGCGGAAGGACCTTGTGCCAGTAGTAGTTCACCCCTCCACCGTAGCGCTCTCCCGGGGCGGGCCGACGGTCGGGAGCGGGACGTTCGGGCGAAGATCCGTGACGGAAGGTTCAGGCGCGGAAGACTGAGGGCCGGTGAGGTCAGGAGCAGAGCTGGGTTCCCCACGTGAGGTCGTCCGCCCGGCTCTCCTGGGTCCAGGAGGTCTGCTCCCAGTCCGGCTCCGGCAGCGCCTCCTCTCCGTGCAGGGAGAGGCCCAGCAGGTCGGCCAGTTCCTCGCTCTCGGTGCCCGGGGAGACCAGGGTGTCCCAGTGCTCGTCCACCACCGACGAGACGTGCTCCTCCGGCAGGTCGGCGATTCCGTGCGCCAACCGGACGTCCGACTCGGTGGGGCCGAACCGCGCGAGGAAGGCGTCCGCTGCCTCGAGGCTCTCGGCGTCCGACAGATGCGGGTCGACCGATGCCATCCAGGCCCCCACCACAATCCGGGCCTGCCCGGAGTTCGAGCAGGCGTACTCAGGGTCGGCGGCCAGCCCGAGCACGGTCGCCGTGGCCGAGTTGACCAGGTCCTCCCGGTAGAAGGGCTGGTCGGGGTCCCAGCGCTCCGACACCGTGACCGCGTCCTCTGGCGGGCGCGGATGGATGTCCACCCTGGTGATCCGACCGCTCTGCCACACCGACGGCAGACCGTCCCGCTCCTCGTCCGGGATCTGCGCCATCGCGGGTCCCAGCGCGGCGTGCCAGTAGTCCACCCACGACTCGTATCCGGGAAGGGGGCAGTAGGCCACGCCCTCCCGGACCCGGCACGGGTCGGCCTCGTACGCTCGCAGCTGCTCGTCCGTGAAGTGCGTATCGTACGAGTAGGTGTTGCCCCCGTACGCGCTGACTCCGAGGACACCGGCCAGGAGCAGGCCCGCCACACCCATCGGGAGGGGGCGCAGGGACCGCACACCGTTGCGCGCCGACAACGCCAGTGCCAGGAGGAGACCGGCCAGGAGCACGGCGTGCGCGAGGTGGAGCAGGGCCACCTTCGTCACGGCGGGGTGGTTGACGGGTATGGGGTTGAGCACCCAGCCGACCACGGTGCCCAGCTGCCTCAGGACGTCGTCCGCCCTGGTCCCCATGGCGGTGAGCGTGTAGAGGAAGTAGGCGGGAAGGAACAGGACGAGCGTCACCAGCGGCGCGTAGGAACGGGTCCAGGCCGTGGCGGCGACGGCGGCGGTCGGGCCGCAGCAGGACAGTACGACCACCCCGAGTAGGGCGAGGGGGCTGACCGTGCCCGCGATCGAACCGGTCGCCGAACCCGCGGCGTCCAGTACGGGTACCGCGCTCAGGGCGGCCATGAGCGCTGCGGTGACCGCCGAGGAGGCCAGCGCCAGGGAAGTCAGGCGGCCGCGCGCGGACAGCGGGAGCGCGAACCCCTCTGAGTGCCGTACCTCGCGGATCGCGGGGAAGGTCGTGGCCACGTACATGACCGCGGCCAGCCCCAGGGCCTGGACCGTCGCCTGGCCGTGCAGCCCGACCCAGCTCGGCAGCTCGGACGAGCGCGTCGAGAGGGACAGGCCAACCAGCGAAACCGGTACGACGAGCAGGAACACCGGGCTCGTCAGCAGGTGGCGCACGTTGAAGCGGGTCAGGCCCCAGAAGGCGGAGGCACCCGTCATCGGGTGCTTCCCCGCGCACCGGTGAGGAGCAGGTAGGCGTCCTCCAGGGACGGTTCGACCGGCACACGCGTCGGGGAGTCGGGGTTCTCCTCGCCCTCGGGAACCAGGACCCGGTAACGGCCGTCGGCCAGGCGCCAGGAGGTGACGCCCTCCTGAGGGCGCGAACCCTGCTCCCAGACCCGGCCCCGGGCCCGGGCGACCAGGGCGTTCGGGGTGCCGTCGAAGATCACCCGGCCGCCGTCCATGCACAGGACGCGGTGGCACAGCGCCGCCACGTCCTCGATGTGGTGTGTGGACAGCACCACCGTGCTCCGTATCGCGGCCTCGGAGACGAGGTCGCGGAAACGGATGCGCTGCTCCGGGTCGAGACCGATGGTGGGTTCGTCGAGCAGGAGGAGGTCGGGTTCGCCGAGCAGGGCGGAGGCCAGCGCCAGGCGCTGGCGCATGCCCCCGGACAGGCGCCGGATCCGGCTGTGCCTGCGGTCGTACAGGTCGACCTTGCGCATGGCGCGGCGTACTTCGTCGTGGCGCTCCCGGCGCCCGCCCAGCTCCTTGAGGACCGCCACGTAGTCCAGCAGACCGAACACCGTGAAGTGCGGGTAGAAGGAGGGGTGCTGCGGCAGGTAGCCCATGCGGCGGCGGATCTCGGTGCGTTCTGCGGCGCGCTCCGGGTCCCGGCCCAGAACGCGCACCTCGCCCCCGGTGGCCTCGAGGTCGGTGGCCAGGCAGCGCATCAGGGTGGTCTTGCCCGCGCCGTTGCGGCCGAGCAGCCCGGTCACCCCAGGGCCCAGGTCGAGGTCGACCCCGTCCAGGGCCCTGCGGGTTCCGTAGCTGCGGACCAGGCGGCGCGTGGTGACCCGGGCCGTCATCGTCTTGGTCGTCATGCCGTCCGCACCCGAGTCAGGACGGCGACAGCGAGGAGGGCGAGCACCGCGGCCCAGATGGCCTGGGCGGCGGGGACGAACAACAGGAGCGGGTCGAGGCTGTCGGCGGCGCTGAGCAGCCCCAGGGAGAGCACCCAGCCGCCCCCGATGGTGCCGGCCGCAGCTGCCAGGGACATCCATCGGTTCAGGGCCAGGCAGCCGGCGACCATGGCCAGGGCGGGCAGCAGCCAGAAGACGGCGCCCCACAGCGTGGCGGCAGAAGGCATCATGAGCGCGGCCACGGTGCACAGGGTCAGCGCGGGAACCAGCACGGCGCAGGTGCGCAGGAGCAGGAGCCGGTATCCGGCCAGCGGTGTGACCGCGGTGAGGCTGTACGCGGGGTCGACCGCCCTTCCGTAGGCGAGGGCCACCCCGGCCAGGGGCACGATCGGCGCGGTGAAGGAGAACAGCAACGAGCCCTGTGGCAGCTCGTGCGCGATGGTCAGGGCCATCGCGAGCACGGCGACGGTGGCGACTAGCCAGCCCCGGTACAGCTGCGGGGTGGCCGCCAGCAGCTTGGCGGTGTTCTCCCGTAGGCCGACCGCGGACAGCAGCCGTTCGAGCGGGCCGCGGTGGGGCTGGTCGACGAGGTCGCGCAGGTTCGCCCAGCTCCGCTCCAGCCAGGCTTCGTCGGCGGGCATCCGGTCGCGGCAGTCGGCGCAGTGCATCAGGTGGGCCTCCACGGACATAGCCGTGACGTCGTCGGCCGTGCGGGTCGCATAACGCTGGAGTTGGTGGTGGGTCAGGTGCCAGCTCATGTGGTCAGTGCCTCCCGTAGCCGGGCCTTGGCGCGCATGACCCGTGTCTTCACGGTTCCCTCGGGTACTTGGAGGATCTCCGCCGCCTCCCGCACGGTCAGGCCGTCGAGCACGGTGGCCTGTATGGCCGAGCGCAGTTCCGGGGAGAGTTCGTGCAGGGCTGATCCCAGCGGCCCGTGCTCGATGTTGAGCAGCACGGTGTCCTCGGCGGAGGCGTCGCCGATGGTCTCGTACGGTTCGGGTTCGTTCTGGGCGATCCACCGGTTGGCACGCTTGCGCAGCTGCGAGATGAGTTGGCGGATCGCGATGGTCCACAGCCAGGCCCCCGCGTCGTCGTCGCCGGGACGCGGCTTGTAGGAGCCGGCGTTGCGCCATACCGCCAGGAAGGTCTCCTGGAGTGCGGCGTCGAGTTGGTCGTTGTCGGAACAGCGGTAGCGCAGACGGGCGCGGAGCCAGGGGGCGTGCCTCCGGTGCAGGATCTCCAGGGCGCCGGTCTCCCCGGCGGCCACGGCGGACAGCAGCACCGGGTCGGTGCTGTCGGGGCCGTAGGAGGGTGCACGGCGTCGTGCGCGGCGGAGAAGCTTCACGTGGACTGCTATCGCGGTTCGGGGGCGGAACGGTTCGGGTGCCGGAGGTTCGCCTGCCGAAAATTCGCGAGTGCAGCGCTGTGACCACGGCTTTGTCACGGTACCCGCGCGCCGGTTTCGGGTTGGACCGCTCAGTGGGAGAAAATGGGGCGTATGCGCCTGAGGATCTTCCTTGAGCCCCAGCAGGGGGCCACCTACGAGGACCAGCTTGCCGTCGCCAGGGCCGCCGAGGACCTCGGCTTCGACGCGCTGTTCCGTTCGGATCACTACCTCCACATGGGCGACCACGTCAGCGGGCTCCCCGGCCCCACCGACGCCTGGATCACGCTGGCCGGTCTGGCCAGGGACACTTCCCGCATTCGCCTCGGCACCCTCATGACGGCGGCGACCTTCCGCCATCCCGGCCCCCTGGCGGTCTCCGTCGCCCAGGTCGACCGTATGAGCGGCGGCCGGATCGAGTTCGGTTTCGGCGCCGGCTGGTTCGAGGAGGAGCACGCGGTGTACGGGATCCCCTTCCCGGCCACCGGACGCGAGCGCTTCGACCGGTACGAGGAACAGCTGGACATCATCACGGGGTTGTGGTCCACCCCTGTGGGGGACACCTTCCGGTACGAGGGCAGGCACTACCGGCTGGCGGAGGGGCCGGCACTACCCAAGCCGCAGCAGGGCCCGCACCCGCCGGTGCTGATCGGCGGCACCGGTACCAAGCGCACACCGCGCCTGGCGGCCAAGTTCGCTGACGAGTACAACGTGCCCTTCTCCACGTTGGAGGACACCGCGGCCGCTTTCGGCCGCACGGCCGACTCCGTCCAGGCGTTGGGCCGGACGACACCGATGGTGTACTCGGCCGCTCAGGTGCTGTGTGCGGGGCGCGACGAGGCCGAGGTGGCCAAACGGGCCGACCGCATCGGCCGCGACGTGTCGGAACTGCGCCAGAACGGTCTGGCCGGCACCCCGGACGAGATCGCGGACCGGATCGGTCGGTTCGCCGCTGCCGGGGCTGAGAGGATGTACCTGCAGGTCCTGGACATGTCTGATCTGGACCACCTGGAGCTGGTCGCTTCGCTGGTGGCTCCACAGCTGGACTGAATCGATTCCTGTTGCCGGGGGTGCCCGCGTAGGCCGAGGACGCACCCGATAACTTGATATCGAGATACAAGTTGGATACCTTGACGTCAAGATAACAGCGGGGGTCCCCCGACCCGCTCCCGGTTCGGGTGTGTGAGGTCGACCGCTTTTCGACATTCGGCCCCGAATGCGTGGGCGTCCGCGGCCAAGAGGTGCGCAGCCGGTGGCGATGTGGCGTCGTTGCAGGTCAAGGCGGTCCTGGAGGATCGCGGAGGCGGTGGGGGTCTGTACCCGTGACCCCCGCTCCCGGCAATCCGGTTAGGGCGGCCTCAGTAGGTCCCGCGTCCTCCTCATGGGGCAGGATGCTGGGGACAAAGTGGCGAGATCAGGAGGCAGACACCGTGTCCGCGAACAGCTTCGGCGCCCGTGACACGTTGCGCGTTGGCGACGAGTCGTACGAGATCTTCCGGTTGGATTCCGTCAAGGGGTCCCACCGGCTTCCCTACAGCCTGAAGGTGCTGCTGGAGAACCTTCTCCGCAAGGAGGACGGCGCGAACGTCACCGCCGAGCACATCACGGCCCTGGGTAACTGGGACGCCACGGCGCAGCCCAGCCAGGAGATCCAGTTCACCCCCGCGCGGGTGATCATGCAGGACTTCACCGGCGTCCCGTGCGTCGTCGACCTCGCCACCATGCGCGAGGCCGTCAGCGAGATGGGCGGTGACCCGGACAAGATCAACCCGCTCGCCCCCGCCGAGCTCGTGATCGACCACTCCGTGGTCGTCGACCTCTTCGGCCGCCCCGACGCGTTCGAGCGCAACGTCGAGATCGAGTACGAGCGCAACTACGAGCGCTACAAGTTCCTCCGCTGGGGCCAGACCGCCTTCGACGAGTTCAAGGTCGTCCCGCCCGGCACCGGCATCGTGCACCAGGCCAACATCGAGCACCTGGCGCGCGTCACCATGGACCGCAAGGGTCAGGCCTACCCCGACACCTGTGTCGGTACGGACTCGCACACCACCATGCAGAACGGCCTGGGCATCCTGGGCTGGGGTGTCGGCGGTATCGAGGCCGAGGCCGCCATGCTGGGCCAGCCGATCTCCATGCTCATCCCGCGCGTGGTCGGCTTCAAGCTCACCGGTGAGCTCTCGCCCGGTACCACGGCGACCGACCTCGTGCTCACCATCACCGAGAAGCTGCGCCAGCACGGTGTGGTCGGCAAGTTCGTCGAGTTCTACGGTGACGGTGTCGGCTCGGTCCCGCTGGCCAACCGCGCCACCATCGGCAACATGAGCCCGGAGTTCGGTTCCACCGCCGCGACCTTCCCGGTCGACGACGAGACCATCCGGTACATGCGCCTGACCGGCCGCTCCGAGAAGCAGGTCGCGCTGACCGAGGCCTACGCCAAGGCCAACGGTTTCTGGCACGACCCGGCCAACGAGCCCGAGTTCTCCGAGTACCTCGAGCTCGACCTCTCCGAGGTCGTCCCGTCCATCGCCGGTCCGAAGCGCCCGCAGGACCGCATCGCGCTGTCCGAGGCCAAGTCGACCTGGCGCCACGACATCAGCGACTACGTCTCCGACGACGCTGACGAGGCCGGTGCCGAGTCCTTCCCGGCCTCCGACGCCCCGGCCCAGGCCGCCAACGGCGACCGCCCGCACAAGGCGGTCCCGGTCACCCTGGCCGACGGCACCCAGACCGAGATCGACCACGGCGCCGTCGTGATCGCCGCGATCACCTCCTGCACCAACACCTCGAACCCCTCGGTCATGCTGGGCGCCGCCCTGCTCGCCAAGAAGGCGGTCGACAAGGGCCTGTCCCGCAAGCCGTGGGTCAAGACCTCCATGGCCCCGGGCTCCAAGGTCGTCACCGACTACTACGAGCGCTCCGGCCTGACCCCGTACCTGGACAAGCTGGGCTTCAACCTGGTCGGGTACGGCTGCACCACCTGCATCGGCAACTCGGGCCCGCTGCCCGAGGAGATCTCGCAGGCGGTCCAGGACAACGACCTGGCGGTCTCCGCGGTCCTGTCCGGCAACCGCAACTTCGAGGGCCGGATCAACCCGGACGTGAAGATGAACTACCTGGCCTCGCCGCCGCTGGTGGTCGCCTACGCGCTGGCCGGATCGATGGACGTCGACATCACCACCGAGCCCCTGGGCAACGGCAGCGACGGCGAGCCCGTCTACCTGGCCGACATCTGGCCGACCGCCGAGGAGATCCAGGAGGTCATGGACTCCGCGATCGCCTCCGACATGTACACGGACGCGTACTCGGACGTGTTCGCCGGTGACGACCGCTGGCGCGAGCTGCCCACGCCGACCGGCAACATCTTCGAGTGGGAGGACGAGTCGACCTACGTCCGCAAGCCCCCCTACTTCGACGGCATGGGCCAGAGCCCGGACCCGGTCACCGACATCTCCGGTGCCCGCGTCCTGGCCAAGCTGGGCGACTCGGTCACCACCGACCACATCTCCCCGGCCAGCGCCATCAAGCCGGGCACGCCGGCCGCGGACTACCTCAAGGCCAACGGGGTGGAGCGCCGCGACTTCAACTCCTACGGTTCCCGCCGCGGCAACCACGAGGTGATGATCCGCGGTACGTTCGCCAACATCCGCCTGCGCAACCAGATCGCGCCGGGCACCGAGGGCGGCTACACCCGCGACTTCAGCCAGCCCGACGCGCCGGTCTCGTTCATCTACGACGCCGCGCAGAACTACGCCAAGCAGGGCACCCCGCTGGTCGTCCTGGGCGGCAAGGAGTACGGTTCCGGCTCCTCGCGCGACTGGGCCGCCAAGGGCACCAGTCTGCTGGGCGTCCGCGCGGTCATCACCCAGTCCTACGAGCGCATCCACCGCTCCAACCTGATCGGCATGGGCGTCCTCCCGCTGCAGTTCCCGGAGGGCGAGTCCGCCGAGTCGCTCGGCCTTGACGGTGAGGAGACCTTCTCCGTCACCGGCATCACCGAGCTCAACGAGGGCCGCGTGCCCGAGACGGTGAAGGTCACCACCGACACCGGCGTCGAGTTCGACGCCGTGGTGCGGATCGACACCCCGGGCGAGGCCGACTACTACCGCAACGGCGGCATCCTGCAGTTCGTCCTGCGTCAGCTGATCGCCAAGCAGTAGTACCCAGAGCTGCCGCCCGGGCCCACCAGGCCCGCCGCGCGGTTCACCGAGGGCCGCCACCGTCAGACCGACGGTGGCGGCCCTTGCCGTGTGACCTGGGCGGGTGTACCCCTTGGAACGCTCCCGAGTATCGGTGGGGCCGAAAGGCCCCGATATGATCAGCTCATGCCTCCATCCCCCGCACCCCCTTCCGTGCGTGTGAAGAGCCCGGCCCGGCGCGTCCTGGCGCTGTGCGCCGCGACCCTGTTCGCGCTGCTCTGCGCCGCGCCGGCCCATGCCGAATCCGCCGACGCCGACTCCGGGACCGACTCCGGGACTGAGGAAGGTGTCGGTGCGGCCGAGTACTACGCGGGCCTGCTGACGAGTGAGCCCGAGGGCGAGGCGGTCGTCGTCGACGAGTCCCTCGCCGGCGACTACGACCTGGCGGACTTGGAACAGAGCCTGCACGGGGCGTTCGGCCAGCTGGACACGCCGTACTACGTCATCGCCAGTGACTTCCCGAGCGTCACGACCCCGGCCCGCGACTTCCTCGCCGCGCTCCAGGACCGCGTCGACCAGCCGGGGCTGTACGTCTACCTGCGGCCGCAGGGGACCTCGGTGTACTCGGTGGCCAGGGACGTGGATGTGCCCGCAGAAGAGGCGGCCGCGATGCTCACGCGGGAGGGGGTGGTCACCACCTACACCCCGGTGGACACGAAGGCCGACGCTTTCGTGGACATGCTGCGGGACCCCGGCCTCGAAGAGCGGTACGCCTCCAGGGCCGGGTCGGGGTGGTACGTGCTCGGTCCGGTCGCCTGGTGGGCGGAGAACCACGTCAACGCGCTGCGCCTGAACACCGCCGACGGTCCGGCCAGACTCGGTGCGACCGCCGCCTTCGCGGTCGGGCTGACCGTGACGCTGGGCTTGGTCTCCGGCGGGGTCCGCTACGGGCGCCGCAAACGGTCCGCCGAAGCCGGGTACACCGGGAAGCTGCCCGGGGAACGCGCCCTCTTCGGGGGACAGGTCCTGGTGCCCGCCGTCGGCCTCGCGATCATGGCGGGCGCACTGATCCATGTCAACACCGCGACCCTGCCGCGGGACGAACAGCAGGTGGGGCCCCTTCCACCGGCGGCTCCGCCCTACGCGGCCGCCACGCCCCGGACCGAACAGGTCTCCGAGGAGCTGCGGGACGACCCCCTGTACGTGGACCCCCTCGCGGAGCAGAGCGTCCAAGAACTGGAGGCGGCCGCCGAACGAGCCGCCGAACGCGCTGACGAACTGGACCTCCCCGTCTACACGGCGGTCGTCCCCCTGAGCCGGTTCGACGAGGTCGGCGGAGACCCTGAGACCTTCGCGCACGCCCTGCACCACGTCATGGACGAGGACGGTGTCTTCGTCGTCGTGGACGGCGCCCCAGCCGGCTCGCTCCGGATGGAGGCCGCCCTGTTCGGGGCCGCTGTCGAGGGGGAGGAGAACGAATGGGAGCAGGGCCGGGCACTGCGGGAGGTGACCGGCCACCTGCCCGACCTCACGACGGGCGAGGCCCTGGACGCGTTGGTGGACGTGCTGGCGGACGTGTCGGCCGCGCCGGGAGAGGTGGCGCCAGAGCCCAGCCTGGCGGCCTCCAGAGCGGAGCCGACCCCCGACCCCTCACCGCTGTCCGAATTCACCTCCGGCGGCTTCCTGTCGGCGCTGTTCATCGCGGGCCCCGTCGCCGCCCTGCCGATCCTCGCCCTGATGTGGGCGGTGGCCAGGGCCGCCACCCGCATGCGGGCCGTCCCCGGCCGCTCCCTGCGGCCCGAGGCCGACCGGGCCGTCCGGCGCGCTTCCACAGCCCTGCAATCGGCCCCCGACACCCGTCCCGGCCACGCCGAGGCCCTGCGCGAGACCGACGCCGCCCTGGCGGTCCTGGCCGGCCGACCCGACGAGCTCGACCTGGTCGGGGTCGTGGTGCTCGCGGACCGGGCGGCCCGCAGGCTCGACCCCGACACCGAGACCGCTGCCCTGGCCGACGCCCCGGTCTGCAGGGTCAACCCCCTGCACGGGCCGTCGGTCTTGCACGGAGACGACTGCGAACAGCCGCTGTGCGCTTCCTGCTGTGCGTTGACGGACCGGGAACGCGAGCGCCGCACCCTCAAGGTCGCAGCCCCCGGCGGAGGCCGCCTCCCGCACCTGGAACTGGACCGCCGGTGGACCACCACCGGTTACGGCGCCAAGGGCGGACTCGACCTGGAAGACCTGCTGAAGGAGTCCGATGCCCACTGACCACCGACCGGTGAGCGTCGGCCTGCGTACGGCCGCACTCCTGACCGGTCTCTTCGTGCTCGCCGCTCCCGCGGCCGGGAGGGCCGACACCGCGCAGGAGGACGGACAGGAGGAGGCCGGTGCGACCGAAAGGATGGTCGCCGCGCTCGAGGAGTCGCCGGTCTACGTCGACCCCTCCTACACGGGGGCCTTTCCCGAAGAGAGCGCCGAGGAGCTGGAACGGCAGATCACCGAGTCCGGGATTCCGCTCCGGGTCGTGATCATCCCGCTGATCGAGGGCGGCGACTGGTCCGGCGAGGCCGACGTCATGGCCGCCGCGGTACACGACCGCGTCGACGGTGAGGCCCACTACCTGGTGCTGGACGGCCAGCGGCTGACCGGGCACGACTTCGTCGACCCGGCCGACGGGCAGGTGGACCGGGCCAGCCACGCCCAACTCGGGGTCTCCTACGAGATGGAGTTCGACGCACCGGCGCCCGACAAGGTGGAGCGGGCGGTGGACATCGCGCTGTCCGACGACCCGGAGGCGATCCACCGGGCCGCCGCCGACGACCGGGAGAGCGGGCCGTTCGACTGGATGTACTCGCTCGGACCGGGCCTGTACACCGCCGTGGTGGTACTGCCCTGGGTCTTGGCCGGGCTCGCCCTGCTCGCCTTGGGCTTCGGCCTGTACCGCTGGCGCAGGCCCCGCGCGGCGCCGACCCTTCCCCAGCACGCGGCCTTCGCCAACGCGAGCCGGGCCCGCAGGGACGAACTGGCCGAGCGCGCGGAGCGGGAACTGGTGGAAGTCGGTGAACGGTTGAGCGACGCCGTACCGGTCGCCGACGACCCCGCCGCGACCGAGGCACTCCACCGGGCGCTCGACGCGCACGCCGCGGCCCGCCGGGTCCACGACGCGCTCCCCGAGGAGGGGGCCATGGACGACATCGTGGGGGTCCTCGTGCTGCTGGACACCGCCGAGTCCCAGATGGCCCGCGCCACCCGGCCAGCCAACCAGAGGCGTTCCCTTCCCGGGCGCTCGCACTGCTACGCGAACCCGCTCCACGGGACCGACACCAAGGTCACGCGCTGGCGCGCGTTCGGCGGGCGCGAGGACGTCCGGGTGCCGCTGTGCGCGGTCTGCGCCAAGGCGGTGCGGGACCGGAGCCGACCGACGGTGCTCTCCGCGCGGTACGAGGGACGTGACGTGCCCTACTACGAGGTTCCCGCGGCCGAGAGCGTGTGGGCGGCCACCGGCTACGGGACGCTGCGCGCGGACCTGGTCGAGCGCATCCTGCGCGGCGACCACGCGCGCGAAACCCGGTAACGGCTGGGCATCGGTTGCCGGACCGCTCGAACTGGGCCCCGGTACTGGGCGTCAGTACTGTGTGGCACCCTGACATGGCGCGCCCCGCCCGGGACGCGGCATACGGCGACGAACGAAGAGACGGGGCGGGCAGTGGACGACGCCCAGAACCGGGTCGGGCAGGACCGAGTGGTCGGCGGCTACCGGTTGTTGAAGTCCCTGGGACGCGGTGGTTTCGGCGAGGTGTTCCTCGGTGAGGCCGAGGACGGGACGCTGGCCGCGGTGAAACTGTTGCACGCCAACTGGGCGGGCGACGCGGACATGCGGCGGCGCTTCGCGGCCGAGGTTGATCAGGCCAAGAGGGTGAGCGGTTTCTGTGTCGCCGCCATTCTGGGCGCGGACCCGACAGCGGAGCAGCCGTGGATCGCCACGGAGTTCATCGACGGACCCACCCTCCAAGCCTCCGTCGAGAGTGAGGGCCCCCGGTCCGGGGTGCAGCTCCAGCGCCTGGCGATCGGCACCGCCACCGCGCTGGCCGCCATCCACGCGGCGGGTGTGGTGCACCGGGACCTGAAGCCGGACAACATCATGCTGGCCCCGGACGGTCCCCGGGTGATCGACTTCGGTATCGCCCGCGCTGTGGAAGCCACCTCCGTGACCGCCAGCGGGGTGGTCGGCACCATCGGCTACATGGCCCCCGAACAGCTGGAGGGCGCCCGGCTGACCTCGGCCATCGACGTCTTCTCGTGGGCCTCGGTGATGGTGTTCGCCGCCACCGGCAAGGAGGCCTTCCACGCGCCCACCCAGGCCGCGCGCATCGCCAAGGTCCTGGGCGGCCAGCCCGACATGACCGGACTGGAGGGCGCGTTCGCCGACACACTCCGCGCCTGCCTGGACAAGAACCCGGCGGAGCGGCCCGACGCCGAGACCCTCATGCGGTGGCTGATCTCGTCGCCCACGAGCGGCGGACCGACCGGCGGCCCGACCGGCGGAGCGGCACCGGCGGGGGATACCGGCCAGACCACGGTCAGCCCCTCACCCGACGCCGAACACACCGAGGTGGCGCCCTCGCCGGACGCCCGCACCAAGGTGGGGGTCGACCACACCAAGGTCGCGCAGTACCCGCCCACCGGTGTGGACCCAATCGACCCCACCCGGGTCGCCCCGCAAGCCAAGGCCGACCCCACCCGCCCCTACACGCGCCTGGCCCCTGAAGCGTCCGCACCTTCGGCGCCGCACACGCCCCCGCGGGCCGAGCACGCGTCCGCACCGCCCCCGCCCCCGTTCTCCCAGGACTCGGGGGCGCAGAGCTCGGGCTTGCGGAACTCGGGCCCCCGACACAGCGGCACCGTTCCCCCGTACCACTTCGTGGGCGTGCGCGTCCTCGACCCCGGCTCCCTCGCCGCGGAGATGCAGCGCAACTGGAACGCCGCAGTCCAGGTCTTCAACGACCCCACCGAGCGCGCCGCCCTCGGCGCCTGGCTCATGGAGGACCTCGGCGACACCACGGTCGACCGCAGCCTGTTCCGCCGCCAGGTCGACGACGCCAACCTGGCGGTCGCCTCCTTCATCGCCCAGACGCGCCCCGACCTGCCGCCGGTCTTCCGCGGCCGCGGCGTGTCCGTGCCCGAGCTCCGGGAGCTGTTCGCCGACCCGCAGCCGCTCCTGACCGGAGCCCCGATGGCCAACGAGATGGTGCTCCTGGCCCGCCCCGGCCTCCTGCGGATCATGAACGCCCACGAGAGCCCCGAACCCGGAGCGCACCAGCACCTCGCCGACCAGCTCGACCGGGCCGAGCACGCCGGGACCGCCTTGCACGAGACCCTGTCCCGCGAACTCGTCGGCTGGCGCTCGACCCGCCCCAACGTCAACCCCGCCCTGGTGCTCGCCTTCCTCCTCAACCCCGAACGCGTGACCCCGCCCGGGACCCGCGGTGACGCCGGGATGGCCGAGTGGGTGGACATCCTCTGGCAGCGTGTCACCAACGCCCCCCACCCGGACAGTGCCGGATACGCAGCGGCGGTCTACGGTGCCATGAGCACCGTCCAGGCCCTGGCACAGCAGCGCCGCTACTGGGAGGAGCGCTACTCCCAGGTGTCCGGGACACACGGGGCGCTCCAGGAGAAGGTGCAGTTCCAGGAACGGCTGTCCACCGCGACCCGGTGGTGCAAGTACGGCATCATCGGACTTCCGGTCGGGTTCGTCATGGACACGGCCGCCCAGGCGGGTAACACCGCGGTGGTCGTCGCCATCATCGGCGGCTTGCTCATGTACGTGGGTCTCTTCTCCGTGCTCGGTGCGATCGGCACCGCCGTCACGAACGTGGTGATGAACGGCGATGCCAAGCGCCGTGCGCAGCGGATCATGGAACTGCGCAACTCCAGCCACCAGCTTCCCCAGCTCACCTCCGGCGTACAGCGCATCCGCACGGACATGGACCGGGCGCGCGAGATCACCGCCGGCTGACCCGGCGAGGGCGCGGCGGAAGTCCCCGGGAAGGTCGGCAGGGCAGAAGACGAAGCGGGGGCGTGAGGAGACGAGGAGGCACGTTCCCATGATGTTGTGTCGAGCGGGTTGATTCTGCGCTCTTGGGTTCCGTGTGGGTGGGGAGCCTGAGGGTGTGGGGTGAGGTGTTGGTCCGGGCACGCGCTGTTGCGGGGCCTGTGGATGCGAGCTTCCGTGCGGGTGGTTTCCCCGTTTCCTGCCGCTTGATGGTGGCCGTCTCCGCTACGCGCCTCAAGGTCGTCGCCATCGAGCGCTTCGCGCATCATTGGCGCTCCACCTTGACCCGCTTCGCTGCGACGGCGGGTTGGCGGCTGTCAGGAACGGGGGAGGTGTGGTCGGGGAGCCGATGGTCCGGCCTTCGGCCGAACCCCAACAGCACAAGCACGGCCTGGCGGCCGTCAATGGCCACTCCGCCGGAGCACTAACGGGTCGGGTGTCGCGGCCGGTCATTCTCTGCGGCGAACCCCTCGGCCTGGGGGCCGATGCCTGCCCCTGCGCCGGAGCGGAACGGTTGGCGGTGTCACGGCCGGTCATTGCGCGCGGCGAACCCCTTTCGGGTGCCTTTCCCCGATGATCTTGCCCCCAGCTCCACCCTCGGCCGTCGAGAGTGGAGACAGGGGCAAGATCATCCCCTATGAGCGACCTGGAATTCCAGGTGGTCATAAATACCACCCCAGGTGGCCTGAACTGGGAGCCCGAAGAAAGTCAGGGGGCACCCCTGACGAAAGTCATGAATTCAGCACGAACCAGCGATAATACTTCCTTTGTTCGACCCTTTCGCTTACAATAGAAGAATGACGATCTCTCCTGAAGCACCCACCCCCACCGGGCACACCCCGGTGGATGCCGCGGTGGTCGCTGCTCGGGACGAGACCACAGCGTTCTTCGATCGCGACGTGCCCCTCGGGGCGGCGGGTGAAGTGCTGGACCAGGCCACCCGCGTGTGGGAACACCTCGACCAGATCAAAGTCTCCATGGCCGCACGGCTGGCCCAACTCGAGGCCACCGGCCAGCTGTTGGAACAGGGCGGACAGAGGAACCTGGAGGCGTGGCTGCGCCACGCCTTCGGCATTCCTGCTGGCCAGGCCAACGACCTGGCCCTGATCGGGCGGGCGCAGTTCCGCCAGGACATGGTCCCCACCCTTCAGGCGCTGGCCGAAGGGGCCCTGTCGGTGGGTGAGGCCGCTGCGGTGATCAAGGGCGCCGATGCCGGGGTGGAGAAAAGGGAAAAGGGTGACCACCCCGACCCGGAGCTGTTCCGCGCGAAAATGGAATGCGGAATCCTGGACTT